>NZ_JADPKL010000053.1:0-35557 GCF_023073935.1 Bradyrhizobium sp. 147
GCATCTGTCCGCGATTTAGCGGAATCCCTGTCCCGGAGTTACTGAAATCGCTGTCCGCGAATTACCGAAATCGCTGTCCGGGAATTGCCGAAACACGCAACGACGACGGTGCGGGGATTTACCCGCAAGCGTGCCGAGCGCCAGACATTCCCCGAGCACCTTCCCCGGGAACGGGTGGTAATCGATGGACCTACGGCTTGTGAATGTTGCGGCAGCAGCCGCCTGCGCAAGCTCGGCGAGGACGTGACGCTGACGCTGACGCTGGAAGTGGTGCCGCGCCAGTGGAAGGTGATCGAGACGGTCCGGGAGAAGTTCTCCTGTCGCGACTGCGAGAAGATCAGCCAGGCGCCGGCACCGTTCCATGCCGTCCCCCGGGGATGGGCTGGCCCGAGCCTCCTGGCGATGATCATGTTCGAGAAGTTCGGTCAGCATCAGCCCTTGAACCGCCAGGCCGAGCGCTATGTGCTGGAAGGCGTGCCGATCGCACTGTCGACCATGGCAGATGCCGTAGGCGCAGTCTGTGCCTCGCTGGATCCCCTGCTGCGCCTGCTGGAAGCCCATGTTATGAGGGCCGAGCGCCTTCATGCCGACGATACGACCGTGCCGGTGCTGGCCAAGGGCAAAACCGATACGGGCCGGTGCTGGATCTACGTCCGGGACGACCGACCGTTTGGGGGCGCGGGCCCACCGGCAGCGATGTTCTACTACTCACGCGACCGCAAGGGCGAGCATCCCCAGGCGCATCTGGCCCGGTATGCCGGCATCCTGCAGGCCGACGCCTATGACGGGTACAACCAGCTCTATCTGGGGGGCTCCAGCCCGGACCGATCCGGGAGGCTGCCTGCTGGTCGCACGCACGGCGCCCGTTCTTTGCCATGGCCGACATTGAAGAGAATGCTCGGCGCAAGGCCGCCGGAAAAAAGGAAATCCCTCTCTCTCCGATCGCGATCGAGGTCGTGCGGCGGATCGATGCGCTGTTCGAGATCGAACGCTCCATCAATGGCAGAAGCCCGGAAGGGCGTCTGGAAGTGCGACAGACGCTGAGCCGGCCTCTGGTCGAGGACCTTCAGGTCTACATGCGCGAACAGCTCGCCAAACTGGCTCGTGGTCACGACCTGGCCAAGGCGTTCAACTACATCCTTAAGCGTTGGGCGAGCTTCACGCTGTTCCTGAAAGATGGACGCGTATGTCTCTCCAACAATGCTGCCGAACGGGGCTTGCGAGGCATCGCTCTTGGCCGGAACTCCTGGCTGTTCTGCGGATCGGATCGCGGTGGACGGCGCGCTGCTTCGATGTACAGCCTCATCGTCACGGCAAAAATGAACGGCATCGATCCGCAGGCGTGGCTTACGGATATCCTCGCACGGATTGCCGCCCATCCGGCTCATCGGCTGGACGAACTTCTGGCGTGGGATTGAACGCGGGCATCAGCGATCTCTGCTCAAGCCGCATGACCACCCACGTCAACAAGGTCCATCACGTCACCACCATCACCCAAGTCGCGAAGGACCTTGGCGAAGACGAAGATTGGCTACGCGACATCTCGCTCGAAATGGAGATCGAGGACGGCGCCATCTGGGTCTATGGTGTTGGAGAAGACGGCGTCAAGGCGTTCACCGCCTTCGGAACCGACAACCTGATCGAGCTGATCAGGTTCTACAAAGACAACCCTGGACTGCTCAAGCGGTAGCCCTGGGAGGCGCGGCTCCGTCGGTGACCTGAAGACAGGACCCAAGGAGTCAAAGTCCACCTCTCTATCGGTAGAGGACAAGGCTATCATCGTGGCCTTTCGCAAGCATACCCTGTTGCCGCTCGACGACTGTTTCTACGTCCCGCGAGGTCGGGCGGCTGCCGGGCACCTGGACTGGCTCGGCGACCGAGGCGCTTGGGCTAGCGCGCTCGACAGTGCGGGCGGGCTAGATCGGGACTGCCGGCTGGCGGACCTCAAACCGAGGGCAAAAGGGCCCCGAGATCGGCTGCGAGCGCTCCGTCGTCTGCAAGAGGATCCACCTGCACTTCGATAGCTCGGCGCCTTGGCGCCGGCCGAAACGCGAGCTGATCGACTGCGTGACGCTCGCAGGATCAATTCCGCCTTCAATCCTCGTCAAAGCGGAATCGTGTGTGGCCCGCCTCGCTCACCACGCGGCCTACCGTGGGCGCTGCAAAATGGGTTGTCAGCAGCTTCGTCGTGGTGTCGATACACCGGGCAATCAAGTCCCGTATCACTTGGCTTGCCGCCGCGTTGTCGTAACCGTCGTTGACCCACTCCGGCCGCGCCAACTGGACAGGGTGGTGAACGGCATCAGCACTGAAGATGGCGTCGTGCGACCGCGAGCAGAGATACAGACCGCAGTGGTGCTTGGTATGGCCGTTGAGGGGTATGTAGCGGATCTCGTCCGGCATTTCATTCTCGAAGCGATAATCGTCTTCCACGAAAGTCGCCAACCCGCGGTCCACCACGGGCAATACACTGTCGTCCCACGACAGCTTCCGGTACGGCTTCACACGACCCGTCTTGAAGGCGTTGCGCCACCATTCGAATTCTCCCTTGCTGATTAAGTAGCGGGCGTTGGGGAAGGTGGGCACCCATTCACCATCCTGCAGCCGCGTGTTCCAGCCAATATGGTCTGCATGCAGATGCGAGCACATGACGAAGTCGACCTGCTCAGGATGGACGCCCGCGCGCGCGAGGTTCTCGAGGAAGGGTGTCCGCAACCGATGCCACTCGGGGTAATACGGGCGCTCCTTGTCATTGCCGCAGCACGTGTCGAACAGAATCGTATGGTGGCGAGTGCGTATCAGATAAGCATGCGAGCGCCCTTTCAGATTTCGCGTTCCCGCCTCTACGAGGCGAGGACCCATCCAGTGCTCGTGTTCTGCAACACCCTCCGGTGTCGCCCCCACCAACAGATCGCCCGGCGCGATCGTCCAATCGAACTCGGGGATCGAGTCGACTCGAATATCTCCGAAGACCTGTGTCTTCATGCTGTAGCTCCCCTCGCTCGAAGCGCGGCGATCTCATTTTCCGTAAATCCGAACTGCGTCAAGATATCGTCCGTATGCTCGCCGAGCATCGGGGCACGTGTGGTAGGCCGATCTCCCACGCCCATTTTCACCGCCTTGGTCATGGCTCGATACTTGCCAATCTTCGGGTGTTCGTGCTCCGTGACGAGCCCCTCCGCGAGCACTTGAGGGTGGTCGAACATGTCCCCGATCCCTCGGATTGCGATGCAAGGGACCTCGCCTAGCATCAGCTGCTCCCATTCCAGGGCGGTGTGCTGCATCAACCCCTTTTTAATCAGTGGCCTGATCTCGTCCCTCAGGGCAGTGCGCTTCACATGGGTATCAAAGCGGGGATCCTCGCCCAAGTGCAGAAAACCAAGGTGCTTGGAAAGGTTCTTCCAAAATGGCAGAGTGGTGGCTTGCAAGAAGAGATAGCCATCCTTGGTCTCATATATTCCCTGGATGCCTGGCCCCCACCAACGGTCAATGTCGCGAGGCTCGCCATTGGCCCAAATGAACTGGCCAGCCTGCAACGAGAGGGCAGACCGCAACAACGAGGCCCTCACGTGCTGTCCTTCACCAGTCCGAAGCCGATGGACGAGGCCCGACAAGATCGCGATCGCGACCATTGATGATGAATAGTAATCAACGATCGAGCCCTGCAGTATCTGCGGTACGCCCCCGCCCCCCTGCATCGCCGCCAGGCCGGTGAAACACTGAAGCATCGTGTCGAACCCGGGGTGGTCCCGAAGAGGCCCGTCTTCGTTCTCTCCGTACCCAGTGAATGAGCAGTAGATGATATCTGGACGCCGGCTACGCAGTGTCTCGTAATCAATGCCAAGCCTCTTAGGAACAGAAGGCCGAAAGTTGTGCACGACGACGTCGGCCTGCTCGACCAGCCGGTAGAAAGCCTCCAATCCTTCAGGACGTTTAAGGTCGAGTACGATCGAGCGTTTGCCCCTGTTTGCTCCTATGAAAGATCTATTTTCATTAGGCAAGCTCGATGGGTATTGACGACCCATGTCCCCGGCGGGCGGCTCTATCTTGATGACGTCCGCTCCTACATCACCAAGAAGAGTACAACCATACGGCCCCGCAAGGTACTGAGTAAGATCAAGCACAACTATTCCTTGAAGGGCTTCCGGCATCTTTTGCTCTCAGGTTCAGGTATGATTTGACTTGCGGCGAATATCGATAATGATCCTACGCGAATGAACGCCCGTCGCTCACCTATTTGCAGCATTCAGTAGGCAGGAATTTCGATCTTCGGAACGTCGCCGATATTCATTCCCGCCGCCTCGGCCTTCTTGAGCACGTCCATGGCCGTGCGAACGTTTGCAAAGTCGACAAGCTTTGAATTGTAGCGAACCGCGGCTTGGCCTCGAGCGATACCCTCTGCAAGCGCCGAAACGACCCCTCGCGCCTCATCCACCTCCTCCTGCGAGGGGGAGTAGATCTCATTGATGATCGGGATGTGACTGGGATGGATCGCCGATGCAAAGGAGGCGCCCATACGCTTTGATTTTTGACAGTTCCGACGCACCAGATCGAGGTCATCTAATCGCCCGGTCATCGCGCCTTCGATTTGCACGATGCCGGCGGCGCGCGCCTGGAGAACAGAGTAGGCTCCGAAAGCGACCCCTTCGACCGCGCCCTCTTCCTCGAACTGCAGACCAAGAGAGCGGCCTCCATCACCCCCCGGGTTCGGGCCTGTCGCTGCACCTGCCCGCTTCACGCGCTGCGAAGCCATGCAGATCTCGTACAGCCGGTACATCGCCAGAGCAGTTTCGGGATAAGGACAAATCTCGATTGAACCAAACGAAAGCTCGCGAGATCGCTCCAGCTCACCTAGGACGAGGTCAAGCGCAGCAACGTCTTCAGGGTCCTCGGCCTTGGACAGCATCACGCCGTCGAGTCCGTCAACGACCACCGCACTCAGGTCATCAATCAGGCATCCCGTTCGCCATGAATTGACTCTTACGAACAGCCCGACTGGCTCGGCTCTCAGCTCTTTGATAGCTTCGGCGATCGCAATGCGCGCCGCCGGCTTCTCACCGATTCCAACTGAGTCCTCCAGATCCAGGATCAGCGCGTCAGGGCCATATTTCGGCGCCTTCAACATCCAATCGAGCTTGTGTCCCGGCACGAACAACATCGAGCGATAACACTTAGCGTCGCGAAACGTCTGAGGCATACGCTCCTCTCAAGTCTTAACTTCTCTGGCCTATCCTTATAGCTAGCTCTCCAAGCGATTTGATGGAATTGGCGTCGCTTTGCAGCTGAATTTCGGCGGCAAAGAGGGTCTTTGTGCAGTTTTTCGTGATGCTGTTGGTGGCAGGCGATGGAAGATCGGCGAGTTTCTCGAAATTATTCCGGGCCGCAACGCGGCATATCAACCAAGCATTGTTTTGCCGTTCCTGACGACCGTGACCCCGCGCTCTTTCACACTCGCTTCGAACGAGATCACGTTGCCCTTCTTCCACATCGCCAGCGTCACGATCTCACCGGGGTAGACCGGTGATGACAACCGCGCAGCGTGCTGCCTGAAGGCGCTTGGATCGTAATCGGCATAGGTCTGCAAAATGCCGCGGCACGTGATTCCATAGGTGCACATGCCGTGCAAGATCGGCCTCGGAAACCCAAGTAGTTTGGCCGATAGCGGATCGGAATGCAGCGGGTGGCGGTCGCCGCAAAGCCGATAGATCAGTCCTTGATCCGGGCGTGTGCGAATATCGACGATCCGGTCGGGCGTTCGGCTCGGCATTTGGTGTGGCTTGGGCTGGCCATCGGACGGTCCGCCAAAACCGCCATCTCCACGCGCAAAGTAGGAAGTTATCAGGGTAGCCAGTGGTTCGCCGCTGGTGCCCTTCAGCACCGTCTGGAAGCGGATCACTGCCCCCTTGTCTCTGCCTTTGTCGTAGACCGCCATGACGGAAGAATCAGCCGTGATATCCGCAGCGGGCGGCAGTCTGCTGTAAAATGTGATATCGCGCTCGCCGTCCAACGCGATGGAGTTTAGATTGAACTCACCGGGTTCAGCGAAGCCGGCTGCGACTGAGGCAAATGTCGGTACGACCCTCAGTGGCCGGCCCGTCACCGTGGCCTCATTGACGAAGGCGAGTTCCTTTTCGTCCAGGGGATCAGCCCCCATGCCGATGCCAAGAGCGTAAAGCATCACATCTCGATTACTATAGCTGTATTCTTGGCCAAGTCTCTTCATGGCCATCAGCTGCTCATAGTTGATTGCCATCGTGATATTTCCTCGCGCCAAGGCCTGCCCAAAACTACAGCGGTTTCGACGGCTTAAGTTGTTGCAGAGGGAGCAAGCAATGCCGATTGCGCGGCTTAGATCTCTCTCTCCTCCCGCCCGCCGCCTGTATCCCTTCGAGCAGATGGCAACATCCATATTTTCGCCGAACGTCTCGTGCGCCGAACTAAGAGCTGTGATGCCGGCTGTCGGTCAAACTGCTTGGATCTTCTTCTTGGTTATCAGGCAGTCAACGGCGGTTAGCCCAGTGCCATTGGCAGAAAGGATGACGGGGTTGATGTCGATCTCCCCGACCTCGTCAGCCAGGTCGGTGCAGAGCGTGCCGAACTTCACAATGCAATCGGCCAATCCGTCCAAGTCTGTCT
Organism: Bradyrhizobium sp. 147; assembly: GCF_023073935.1. NCBI lineage: Bacteria > Pseudomonadati > Pseudomonadota > Alphaproteobacteria > Hyphomicrobiales > Nitrobacteraceae > Bradyrhizobium > Bradyrhizobium sp. 147. The sequence continues at coordinate 6,637 of NZ_JADPKL010000053.1, forward strand.
TTGCGCTACCCCGCGCACCGCGCAGAACGCTCGCACCGCGCAGCCGCCCAATAGCAGCATGCACATCGGCCGCATCGAAGGGTGGCAGCAGCACCTGCACATCCTTGAGTGCCTCAACCCAGATTCCGCCCAATCCGACGGCGACGACCGGCCCGAATTGCGGATCGAAAGTCGCGCCAAGCATGATTTCCGGGCCTGATTTGGCCATTTCTTGCACGACAACTCCGGCGATCTTCGCTTTGGGACGGTGCGACCGGACCGAAGCCACGATTTGCTCAAACGCCTCCGCTGCTTTTTCCGCTGACGGAATGTTCAAGACGACGCCGCCAACGTCCGTCTTGTGCACGATCTCGGCCGACTCGACTTTCAGCACCACCGGGAAATTAAGCGTGTGTGCGATGCGCCCCGCCTCATCCGCGCGCGTCGCCAGGGCTTCGCGCGTGACCGGGATGCCGTAGAGCGCGAGCAGACGCTTGCCCTCACGTTCCGTCAGAACGTTGTCTTTCGCCTCGCGCATGATGCGCAATGCCTCGGAATAGCTAGTACTGCGGCGCCGCTGGGCTGACAGACGATCGCCAGGTTTGCGATTGCGTTGAAACTCAGCATAACCAATGAGAGCAGAAAGGGCCTTCAGCCCGGGAGCCAGTCCTTGCAGAAACGACATGCCGTCGAAATCGGCCTTCGGCTCGACCATCGCATCCTTTGGATCGAGAGAGGTGTAGAAATGGCCGCCGGCAAGGCTCAATATCGGGAATACGACCTCTGGTGCCGATGCCGCAGCCCGCTTCAAGGCTTGTCCAAGGGCCGAGCTCATATCGAGCCACGAAGGGAAGCCACGCCCCCAGATCACCATGTCATACGCGCCGCAGGTCGCAAGTGTGCTCAGCGACTCATCGATGATATGCGTGTCATAACCGCCCTGCGCGGTGAGATCGAGCGGGTTGCCAACATTGCCGAACTCGGGGAAGACCGCTTCCAGCCGAGCTTTTGCAGGTTCAGGCAGTGCCGGAAATTCTATGCCGTAAGTGTCCGCGACGTCAGACAGAATGCTGGCGGCAGTACCGGAGAAAGATGCGAACGCTACGCGGCGCCCCCGCGGCCGCTTGGTCGAAGACAACGCAACCGCGGTCTCAATCAGGTCATCCACCGTATCGACCCGGATGACGCCCAGTCTCTTCAGGACCGCATCGATCGCCACGTCTGAACCTACGAGCGAGCCGGTATGAGCCAAGGCCGCTTGGCGCGCTTTTTCAGAGCGGCCAATCTTGATTATCACAATGGGCTTGCCCTTATCGGCTGCGCGCTCGCAGGCCCTCATGAATTCAAGGGGACGCCTGATCTGCTCGCAGTAAGAGGTGATGACGCGCGTATCCTCGTCATCGACGAAATAGTCTATGAAATCTGCGACATCGAGACATGCCTCATTGCCAACCGTGACCACACGGCCAATGCCGATTCCGCGTGCCAGCAACGGCACGATGAGGCTATAAACGAGAGTACCGCTTTGCAGGATGGAACTAATTCCACCTGCCTTCATGGTGTGAAAGTCCAGCGGGACGGCCATCAACCGATTGGCCGCGTTCATCAGGCCGAAGCAGTTTGGACCGACCACCGGGATGCCCGTTCGTGCGGCCCAGTCCATGAGCCAGCGTTGCTTACTTGCCCCATCGCGAGCCTGCTCGGCAAATCCGCTCGAGATGATCTGAATCGCTCGCACGCCGGCGGCTTCGCAATCCTCAAGGACCTCGGGAATGGCCTTGCTTGGAATAGCAACCATAGCGAGACCAACAGGATGAGGTATGGCTTTCAAACTCGAATAGCATGGCACGCCCGCGATCTGCGTGTAACGCGGGTTCACTGCAACGACCTCTCCCGAAAAACCCCATTTCTTGATGTTCGTGAGGATTTCCGTTGCAAAGCCCCCCTTCTGGGAAGCTCCCACAATCGCGACAGATTCCGGCTGGAAGAGCTGGCTGATCCTTGCCGTTCCCTGCTGAAGTCGGCCCTGTCGGAGCACATGATCAACTCGCATGTTCAACCCGTCGGTTCCTGAATTGCGTGCGCTAGCGTCTCGTTTGGACCAGTTTCCGACCCTACTGCTGAATCGCCTGCTCGCCGAACAAGCCTCCGAGGGATGCGAGCCGCTGAAGATGGTGGTCGGTATCACCGAACAAGGTGTCGATCATCGTCACATGCTTGAAATAGTGGCCGATGCTGTATTCCATGGTCATACCGATGCCACCATGGAGCTGGATAGCCTGCCGTCCAAGCGCCTTCGATGATTGACCGATCTGCGCTTTTGCTGCCGAAATGGCTCGCTCACGCTCCGTTACATCACGTTCTCCGGCCATCATGGTGGCGTAGAGCGCCATGGAGCGAGACTGCTCGAGCTCAACGAACATATCGACCGCCCGGTGCTGAAGCACCTGGAAGGAGCCGATTGTCGTGCCGAACTGCTTGCGCGTCTTCAAGTAGTTGACGGTTGTGGCATGCATTTCAGCGAAGCAGCCAACGGCCTCAGCGCAAAGAGCGGCAACCGCTTCGTCTGCAACGCGTGAGATAATCGGGTAAGCACCTGCCGGATCGCCGATAACGTCAGCAGCAGCGATCCGTACGTTCTGAAGCGGGATCTCGGCCGCACTCAGCCCGTCCTGCGTGGGATATGCGCGCCGCGTAAGACCCGGAGCTTGAACGTCGACGAGGAAAAGGCCAATTCCGTCCTTTTCCCGCGCGCCTCCTGCCGTTCGCGCCGACACGATGATCTTGTCCGCGACATCGCCGTGGAGAACGAGACCCTTGATGCCGTTGAGCACCCAGCCCTCGCCGTCCCTCTTCGCCCGAGTTTCCACATCGAAAAGGTCATACCGGGATTGCGGTTCAGCGTAAGCAAAGGCGAGTTTCATCCGACCTTCGGCAATCGCCGGGACGAGATTCGTCTTCTGGGCTTCGTTCGCCCCATGCCGCAGGATACCGCCTGCGAGTACGACCGTTGCGAAATATGGCTCGAGGATGAGCGCCTTGCCGAAAGCTTCCATGACAATCATTGTCTCGACTGCCCCGGCGCCAAGCCCGCCATCAGCCTCCGAGAAAGGCAGCCCAAGAAGCCCCAGCTCAGCATAGCGCGCCCACATCGCTTCACTGAAGCCAGACTTCTCTGCCCGGTACTTACGGCGATCCTCAAAGCCATAATGCTCGCGCATCAAACGCTCGACGCCATCCTTAAGGAGCCGCTGCTCCTCGGAAAGATCAAGATCCACTAGAAAACCTCCTGAAACGGGCCCGCATCTTTGCCCCTCAAACCTTTTGAGCCTGCGCAGTCAGCGACTTATGGCTTTCCTGAAGCGTCAGAGGCCGAGGACGACCTTTGCGATGATGTTTTTCTGGATCTCATCCGAGCCGCTATAGATCGGCACCTTGCGTCCATTGAAATAGGCGGGCGCAATCGGTCCGGCCCACTCGGGACCGATCGACGCCTCTCCTCGCTGAAGCTCCTCCTCGGATTGATAGGGTAGCGCGAAAGGGCCGATCACATCCATCAGAAGCTCGGCGGTCGCCTGCTGAATCTCAGACCCCTTGATCTTGAGGATCGAGCTCGCGGGGTCCTGAGTACCCTTTTCGCGTTTCGATTGGTTGGCAACGACCCGAAGCTGCGTCATCTCGAGCGCCTTGAGCTGGACCTCGACGGCGGCAATCTTCTTGCGGAAATCGGCCCTGTCGATCAATGGCTCGCCACCGACGCGGGTCCGCGAAGCAAGCTCCTTAATGCGGCGGATGCGTTCCTTTGAAAGGCCAACACAAGCAATCGTGACGCGCCCATTGCCGAGAACGAACTTGGCGTAATCCCAGCCGCGGTTTTCCTCGCCGACGCGGTTCTCGACAGGAACCCGCACGTCGTCGAAGAACACCTCGCACACTTCGGGATATCCGTCGAACAACTGGATCGGGCGCACTGTCACGCCGGGAGACTTCAGGTCGATCAGCAGAAACGAAATGCCCCGCTGCTTCTTGGCCTCAAAATCAGTCCTGACCAGGCAAAAGATCCAGTTGGAATATTGCGCCAACGAGGTCCAGGTTTTTTGACCATTGACGACATAGTGGTCGCCATCGCGGACGGCCCGCGTCTTGAGCGAAGCCAGATCGGAGCCAGCTCCAGGTTCAGAGAAGCCCTCGCACCACCAGTCATCGACGTTTACAATGCGGGGCAGAAAATATTTCTTCTGCGCCTCATTTCCGAAGTTATAGATGACCGGACCAACCAAGTTGATGCCGCTACCGGCCGGCTCCGGCGCCGGCGCCTGGCTCACTTCCTCGCCGAAGATGTACTGCTGAACCGGAGTCCATCCCGTGCCACCGTACTCGACCGGCCAGTGCGGCACGGCCCACCCCTTCTGCGCCAGGATGCGGGTCCAGCGCACCTTGTCCTCCCTGCTGGGATGCCTGCCCGCAACCAGTTTCTCGCGGATGTCTACGGGGATTGCAGAGCGGCAGAATGCCCGGACCTCGTCGCGGAAGGCAAGTTCGTCGGGGGTAAAGTTTAGATCCATTGTGGCTTCCTAGTTGCGCGAGAGTCGGCGCCGATCGTCCATGTCTAATATACCCGCTCGACTGAAGGCAAAATCCGAAATCAAACCAGGAGGAGCTGAAAAGCTGCGCAGAACATCTGAATTTTGAAGTTTTGATGCGCCGCAAAGCTGAGTTGTCGCGGTCTGCGACAGGGTTCGGGTCACCGTTCATTCGGCGCAGATGGCCAACACGACTGGCCTGCCTGAAGGTGCCGCTGGAACGAGTTTCCAAGTAGCGGTCTGCCAAGCATGGCGAGCCGCGCAGCCACACGGGCGCTCGGATCTGCAGAGCATCATAGCCTCAACGCTAGCCCATGAGAACTCCCGGAGAGGAGTCGCCGCCCCACCCGTCCACCTTCAGCGCCGAGGTCCTGAATCGCGCGTTGCGACTGATGGATCTGATCCAGGATTGTGCAAAGGGCCCAGCCTCGACTTAACCAGTCACGCGCGCATCGGTGCTTGCGAATAAGCCCAGGCGGTGCCGGGCAACCAGAGGTATCGATCAGCGGCTTCACACCCTTGATCGGCAGCCGTTGGCTTCCTGGTCAGACCGAGATCCAGGAAAGGGCCGCTCCCGCATTCATTCTTCAGATCAACGGGCTAAACGCCGAAAAACTGCGATCGGATCGAGTAAGGCTGCGCATTCATCAAGGCGAAGCGGATTGGGGTTTGGATTCACATCAGAGCCCCCTAAGCCCACCCGGTATCGATCACCGAGCATCACAGCTTTCTCCTAAAGTAGGAACGGGAATGGCTCATGAACAATCTCATTCTCAATGCAGTGAACAAGCATTTTTCATCGAGTTACTTCGAAGCTCGTCAGAAGTTTCGCGACTACGTTAAGGATGCCGCCGTCGGTGAGGCACGAATATATCCATCGCCCGCATGCGGACCAGGAGGAGAAGAGCTCTCAACCGACGTTGCCTGGTTTGGTAATCGCCGGGCCTCGAGAGTTGGCGTTCTCATCTCAGCTACCCATGGCGCCGAAGGATATTGTGGATCCGCAGCCCAGCTGGACTGGCTGGCCGCGCGTGGATACGACAGGCTGAAGTCGGATGAAGCGATGCTGTTGATCCACGCCATCAACCCATACGGGTTCGCATGGGATCGGCGCGTTACGCAAGAAGGTTGTGACCTCAACAGAAACTTTATCGACTTTGCGGCTCCCTTACCGCAAAACGAGGCATATGACGCAATCGCAGACAGTCTGGTCCCAAGTGCTTTGGACGGGCCTGTTTTTGCGACAGCCGAGGCGGCGATTGAAAAGTACCGGACCACATACGGTGAAACTGCCTACCGGAAGGCAAGGACCAGCGGCCAATATCGTCATCCGACAGGAATGTTCTTTGGCGGCTTCGGCCCTACCGTCGCGCGCCAAACTCTGGAACAGATTGTGTCGGACTACAATATTGCATCACGTCAGCTCGTCCTGATCATCGACTATCACACAGGCCTGGGACCCTATGGCTATGGTGAACTGCAGTGCGAGCAGGCATCGGGAATGATTGGATATCAGCGGGCGCGCGACATCTTCGGCCATTCGGTCACCTCACCCGATCTCGGCACATCATCCTCCTTAGTCCTCAATGGCACGCAGGACGACTACTGGCAGCGGATCCTCGGCGAGCGCCATGTCTACATTTGCCTGGAATTCGGAACCTACCCTCCGGAGGCGGCCAGACCAGTGTTGCGCGCTGACCATTGGCTCTATGCCTTCGGCCAAGCTCAGATTCACACTGACTTTGGGCGTGAGGTTCGCCGACGCGTGAAGCAGCACTATTACCCGGATATGCACGATTGGAAGGAGATGGTGCTGTATCGAAGTCGTCAGGTTCATCGGCAGATGATGGAAGGGATGAGAACGTGACGCATTACGAGCTCTGCCTTGGTTCAAACCACCTCACCTGGCGTTCTGAGACCTGCGCATGGCCGAAACCGTTGAGTGGGCCCGCCGCAGCGCGTCGGCGGCGTCCTCAAAGGGGTTCTACGTACGCTTTCTCCAACTGGCCCGCTCCACCGCAAGTGGGCGCCCCTTTTGTGAAATCATAATCGGCAAGCGAAGTCAGCGCAATTGTAGAAAACAACAGCTATTCAGTGTGGCGGCGCCAGCCAATCCAACTAACCTCGAGAGGACAACATGGTCAATCGCATGCAATTTTACATTGATGGCGCGTGGGTCGATCCCGCCATTATGAAAACGACGCCAATCGTCACTCCGGCGAGCGCGGAAGAAATGTACGAGATTGCGCTCGGCTCAAAAGCGGACGTCGACAAGGCAGTCATCGCGGCCAGGCGCGCATTTGCCAGCTTTTCTCGGACAACGCGCGAGCAGCGCATGAGCATTCTCCAGAACATTCTCGAGATCTACAAAACTCGTGCGAAGGAGATTGGAGATTCCATTTCGGACGAAATAGGCGCCCCATTAGCAATGGCGGAACAGAAGCAGGCTGGCTCCGCCATCGCTCACGTGGCCACGACGATTGATGTGCTCAAGAATTACTCTTTCGAGGAGCGGATCGACAGTACAATCGTGGTTCGCGAGCCTATTGGCGTGGTGGGAATGGTCACGCCCTGGAATTGGCCAATAAACCAAATAGCTTGCAAAGTAGCGCCGGCGCTCGCCGCAGGCTGCACAATGATTCTTAAACCGTCAGAGTTCGCTCCTACTTGTGCACTGATCTTCGCGGAAATCCTTCACGAAGCTGGCGTGCCGAAGGGTGTGTTCAATTTGATCAACGGTTTGGGACCTGACGTGGGCGCGGCCATGAGCGAGCATCCCAACATCGACATGATATCGTTTACCGGATCGACACGTGCCGGGATCGACGTCGCGAGACGAGCCGCTTATACAATCAAGCGTGTCAGCCAAGAGCTCGGGGGCAAATCCCCGTATATTGTTCTTGAGGACGCCGACTTTGAAAAGGCCATCAGCAAATGCATCGCGACGCTTTTCCAAAACTCCGGCCAATCTTGTGACGCACCATCGCGGCTCATTGTCCCGAAATCTAAAATGGCGGAAGTCGCGAACATCGCGAAAACCATAGCGGACGGGTACAGGGTCGGACACCCGCGCGCCGCGGGCATTCATATGGGTCCCGTCGTACACCGCGGCCAATGGGAGAAGATCCAGGCCTTGATCCAGCGAGGTATTGACGAAGGGGCCAGGTTGGTCACAGGCGGACCAGGGCTACCTGAAGGCACCAATAAAGGCTTCTACGTTCGCCCTACCATCTTTGCGGATGTCACAAATGAAATGACTATTGCGCGCGAGGAGATATTCGGGCCGGTGCTAGCGATCATTGGTGCCGCCGACGAAGACGACGCAGTCCGTATTGCTAACGATACGCCCTACGGCCTTGCCGGTTACGTATTCTCAGGCTCAACGGAACGCGCGCGAAACGTTGCTCGCCTAATTCGAGCCGGCACCATATACTTACAAGGTGGATCACTCGACAGCTCCGCCCCCTTTGGCGGGTACAAACAATCGGGTAACGGTCGGGAGTGGGGACGCTTCGGCCTCGAAGATTACCTGGAAGTTAAGTCCCTTGCTGGGTCTGTTGAGCCGAATAGGTCCTAAGCTCATCGAGGTTTCAGGATTGCAAGCCTTCGACTTAAGCAAATTCGAATGCTTGCAATCTCACGTCGGATTTCGTTCGACGGGCAAGCTGAGAGCTCGTGCTGAGTTCTCTCACCAGAGCCCCAAGCAAGCTCGTTTGTTACGAATTGGCATTCGGCGTCGTGCGCGGCAACTCGCCTGACAGGCGATCGCGCTGCTTGGCTGTGCTCCGCTCTCCCGCCGACGCCGCGAGTCAGATGCGCGGAAGCCAGACGCCGCCCGGATGATACGCCAGCGAGGAGGCTTCGGGTGTACATCATGCAGCTTGGCCAAATTGCCCGCGTCCAGGTGACGTCGTTCCATCACCGAGATTCTCCCGTTAGGAGGCACTGCGATCGACCCCCGTTTAAAGCGCTACTATGATTGCGGTCCCTCCATTAAATTTAACTTGCGAAGATGAAAAGCTCTCGCTTGCCGCGGTGTAGCAACGCCTGATGCCGACGGGGAAGACGCAGCACAGAGGTGGTGGCCTGCCGTTCAGTTCAACAATGTGACGAAGCGCTTCGGCTCACTGGTCGTGCTCGAAAACCATAACCTTCGTTCAGGTGAATATTGTCTTGGTAGAGGCGCAAAGTTCTGTAGTTCTTGCGCGGTCTACTGCAGAGTATTCGGGGAACGATCGAATCACGTCCTTTTTCAAGCGAGCTTCTCCCAGAACCCACAGCACGCCTCCTGAGAGACCGGTTCTTCTTCCTCGAAGGAGGCCCCCAAAGCGATCAATCTCCGAAAGATACAGAACCTCATGCCGTCTTGCGCGGCCTGAGGCTCAAGTGACTCAAGTGATCTGCACCTCGATCAGGCACGGTCCCGGTGTTGAAAGTCCACGGGCCACTTCGACATTAAACTCATGCATCGTGGTTACCCGAGCCGCCGCCATACCCATGCTTCTTGCAAGGCCCGCAAAGTCGATGTCAGGCCGGCTCAAATCGAGCATGTCCAGAGCTTTGCGGCCGACATCTTGTGCCCCGACATTGGCCAGTTCATCCCGGAGGCAAGCGTAAGATTTGTTGTTAAACAGCACTGTTGTAATATTCAGGCTCTCGCGCACCTGTGTCCACAGTGACTGAATCGCGTACATCGAGCTGCCATCTGCCTGAAGGTTGAGCACAGGTCGATTTGGGCAGGCTATCGCGGCGCCAGTTGCCATCGGCATGCCAAGCCCAATCGAACCGCCCATATTCTGAAGGTAGGTGTGTGGCTGCGCATTCCAGCTTGCAGTGAAAAAACTGGCGCTCGCCGAGATTGATTCATCCACCACGATCGCATTTTCCGGAATGAGCGCGCTCAGTGTCTGCGAGATGTTGGCGCCCGTAATTGCCCCGGTAGCCAGCGATGGCGGCGCCAGCTTCGACGCCTGGCTTGGAAACGATTTGGCATCCAGTTCGTTCGCAAGTCTCTCAAGCGCGTCCAAGACGTCTTCTTCGGAACGCGCAAGCGTCAAAAACTCCGTGTCTTCAGAAGCCATCAAGCTTGGTTTGTCCGGATATGCAAAGAAGGCCACTGGAATGCGGCTACCCACCAGGACGATATGTTTAAGTCCGGCAAGTGTCGCGCGCGCTTGGTTGACCGGGTATGGAAGGCGATCGACAGGAACCCGACCGGCGCCGCGCTCGATGCGGCCGGGAAAGGTTTGCGACATGAGCTTCGCGCCTGTCTTGGCACATATGCGCCCCGCCAGATCGAGACCGCGTTCTCGCAATGCCAGCCCTCCCAACAGCATCATCGTTGGCTCTCCGGAACGAAGCGCTTTAGCAGTGTCCTTGATGCAATCCTGAGAAACCCGCGTTCGCTTTGGTGGTTCGGCCACAGCAACGGGTCCACTGCCCTCGTTCCATGCGGTGTCGGCAGGAAGAATGAGGGTTGCCACCTGACCTGGCGCGGTGCGGGCGGCCGTGATAGCCGCCGCGCCATCAGCCGCAACACGCGTCGCGTCTGACGAGGTATGGACCCAACCAGAAAACGGCGCCGCTGCCCCCTCGATATCGGACGTGAGCGGCGCATCGTAGCTTCGGTGGTAGGTTGCGTGATCTCCAACAATATTGACGATCGGCGTAGACGCTTTCGTAGCGTTGTGCAGATTGGCAAGACCATTCGCCAAGCCGGGCCCGAGATGTAACAGAGTGGCGGCCGGCTTGTCGGCCATACGCGCATAACCATCCGCAGCGCCGGTTGCAATTCCTTCAAACAGCACGAGCACGCAGCGCATACCATCGACGCGGTCGAGGGCAGCGACAAAGTGCATCTCGGATGTGCCGGGATTTGCAAAGCAGGTGTCTACTCCACCAGCAACCAGCGTACGAACTAGGCTTTCAGCGCCGTTCATGAATAGGTTCCTCACACAAAAGTCGTCGTACACCGGCCCGACGCATCGGGCGGAGCGATGAAAAAGCGATAGTCGGTGAAAGCCCGCTAGGTCGCCCTCAACCGGCGGTACGGGCGCTAGTAGATTGAACCGGCAGCACAGTCAGGCACGCAGCCGGATCGGGGAGGTTATTCCGTTAGAATTGTTGCGTCATTTGCAGCCCACGACGCGAGGCAGGGGTCGCCGACCTCCGGCATTGTCTTGGCCGATACATTCAAGACCTTCGACAACAAGTGTAATCCAGCTTCGCTCCGGAATTCGAAGATAGTCGCGTCGCCAACGAAGGTCATGCCGCTGATGCGCCCCTTGATTCCAGCGCAGGAGCCAGACGCGGTTACATCGAGACGCATATGTTCAGGCCGCACGCACAGGGTCGCATCCCTATCGGCATCCTCCCAGGCGGGAGCCGGCAGAATTTCACCCGCGGGACCTTGCACGGCGCCAGATTTAAGCTTGACGGGTATGAGATTGACCTCACCGACGAAACCTGCCACGAATAAGTCGGCCGGTCTGCGATAAATATCCATCGGCGCCGAGACCTGCCGGATCCGCCCCTCATGCATCACCGCGACCCGATCTGACATAGCGAGCGCCTCATCCTGGTCGTGGGTGACGTAGATCATTGTCTTGCCGACCTCCTTGTGGAGGGTCTTGATCTCGTTCCTCAGATGCTCACGCAACTTCTTGTCGAGCGCGCCCAGAGGTTCATCAAGAAGAAGAACGGGCGGATCGAAAACCAGAGCGCGCGCGATCGCCACGCGCTGCTGCTGACCGCCGGACATCTGGTGCGGGTAGCGCGAGGCCAATGGACCGAGATGAACCTGATCAAGGATACGACGCACCCGCGTTTCGATCTCCAGCTTTGGCAAACGCCGCATCCGTAACGGATAAGCAACGTTTTCGGCGACCGTCATGTGCGGGAACAGGGCATAGTTCTGGAAGATGACTCCGAGCTGGCGCCGGTGAGGCGGCAGGCGCGTGATGTCCTTCTCATCCAGCAGGACCTGACCGCTGTTCGGCAGCTCGAAACCGGCGATCATCATCAGAGTCGTTGTCTTGCCCGATCCGCTCGGTCCCAGCAGCGAGATGAACTCGCCGGGTGAGACGGAAAGACTGACATCGTCGACGGCGATCGCGCTACCGTACCGCTTCTGCAGGTTACGCAGGGCGATGCCTCCGGTTTTCAGATCAGTGCCGCTCGCGGTCGCTTTCATCAACATTTCAGCTCCCTAGGGTGAATTCACAATTGGTTTTCGATTGACCTGCGCTAAGACGCGCCATCAGGTGGTCTTTGTCCGTCTGAGCAGGGTCCCGACCACAATCACAATTGTCGCAAATAGCATCTGCAGCGTAGCTACCGCAGCAATGGTGGGACTGATGTCCTGCCGGATTCCTTCCCACATGCGCATCGGCAAGGTCGTAATCTTGCCGATACCAAGGAATAGTACGTAGACGACGTCGTCGAATGAGGTCAGGAAGGCAAAGAAGCTGGCGACGATGAGCGCAGGCATGACGAGCGGAGCGACGATGGTGCGAAAGGTCGCCCAAGACCCGGCACCAAGACTGCGAGCCGCCCGCTCGTAGCTCGGGTTAAGGTCGCGCAGATTGGCAACTACAATCACCACCACATAGGGAAGGGCATGGACCGCGTGACCCAGCGCCAGGCCGAACTCGGTGCCCTGCAGTCCAAACCGCGCCAGGAGGAAATAGGTCGCGACGGCCACGATAACCGTCGGCATAATAATCGGCGAAAGCAGAAGAGCCACCATTGCTCCGCGACCTGGCATGGCGCCGCGCGACAGACCGAAAGCAAGCATGGCGCCGAACGTAGTCGCCATGGCAACTGCCATCAGCGCAATCCGGATGCTGGTGAAGGTCGCACGCACCCACAGCGTATCGAAAAGAAAGGCTTCGTAGTTGCGCAGCGAGTAGCCTGGCAACGGGAATACAAAGTAGGACGAAGCGCTGAATGACAGGTATGCAACGATCACGACTGGCAGCAGGAGAAGTACAGCCAGAAGGCATGCCAGGATCGCGACACCTCGGCCTCCCAGCGAAGGAATCCAGCGGTCAAGAGCGTTTGCCGCGGAACCGATCCGCATCAACATTCTGGCACCCATCTGACGGCGGGCAACGGTCGAACCGCGCTTGTCATCGGAGAAGCCCAGGAGCTGCTCGATCGGGAAGAAGCGCGAGCCAATCCACAATATGCTCAGGACGGCCACTAGCAGGACCACTGAAAGCGCCGCACCAAAATTCCAGTTGAGCTGCTCCAGGATCTGGGAGCTGATCGCCATCGTGATCATGACGTCCGACAACCCACCCATCAAGGCGGGTGTAATGTAGAAGCCAAGACAGTAGATGAAGACGAGCAGCACCCCTGCAATCAGGCCCGGAAGACTCAGCGGCAGAAAAACAGTGAGGAAGGCCGCGAGTGGGCTCGCTCCGTTCGCCCTCGCAGCGCGCATCAGCTTCGGGTCAATGCTGGACATGACCGTGTACATCGGTAGGATCATCATGGGCATAACGATGTGGGTCATGCCGAGAATAACGCCAAACCGGTTATAGAGCATTGCGACTGGTTGAGATGCCCAGCCGAGCTCAAGCAGATACTGGTTAATGACGCCGTTGCGCCCAAGAAGGACAATCCAGGCAAAAGTGCGCGCCAGAGTGCTGGTGAAATAAGGCAGCACGACTCCAATGAGCAGGAAGGTACGCAACGCCGTTCCGGCTGTCGTGAGAGCGTAGGCGATGGGATAGCTCAGCACGAAGGCGAGCGCAGTGACCGTGACGCTGATCTCGAGCGTGTTGCGCATCACGGTCACATAGACAGGGGTGTCGCCGATGCGAGTGAAATTCGCCAGAGTCCAGTTTGGCATCCCGAACGCGAGCAACAGAAGCGCCGTGAGCGGTACGACAAAAAGCACCACAAGGAAGATACTGCCAGGCAACAGCAGCCAGGCCCAGGGTGTGGGCCAGGGCCGCAGATTTTGCGCCCGGTCTTTGATTACAAGAGTACTCATTGTGCCCGCCATGACAGCCAGCGCTCCTGAAGGTGGTCCAAATTCGTCTTTCCGTCGGATCGCTTCTTGGCGAGCCAAGCGGAATCCTGTTCGACCACCACCGATGCAATTTCCTTATTGATATTGAGCAGCGGAGGAAGGTCAGATGGCAAGAACTCCAGCTGATTCGTATTGGGACCAGGAAGCAGCGTGCCGAGTGTGAAGTTGGCGGCGTTTTGGGCGCGGTTTACGAATGCAAGAAACTTCTGCGCATTGGCGCTGTTAGGACCACCTTTTAGCGGCGCCCAATACACATAGACCAAATTGCCACCGTCCCAAACGACACGAATGGGTGCCCCCTGACGGATCGCCGCCAAGGCGCGATTATCTCCACAGCTCGTCATTTCCAGTTCGCGGTTCAGCAACAACTGAACCGGTTCGCCCCCCGCGCCCCACCACTTCGTAATATGTGGCTTGATCTGATCGAGTTTCTTGAAAGCTAGATCGAGCTTGTCGTCGGTCAGGGGCCAACGCTCGGCTGCCGGCAGCCCATCAGCTGATAGCGCGAATGCCACATTGTGCCGAACGTTCGAGGCGAGCCCGCGTGGCCCCGGAAACATCTTCACGTCCCAGAAGTCCGCCCAGCTTTTTGGCGCATTATCTCGGAAGGCACGAGCATCATACGCAAGCACTGTTGTCGCCCGGTAAGCGACAGCCGCATCCTTAAGACGATTGCCCGCCGGAATGCCCAGGAGCGATTCCGCGTCCCACAAGCTGTAATCGATGGGCTCGAACATCCCGGCTTCGGACATGGCCGGATAAGTCTGCGCGTCGATGAAGGCCAGATCCCAATCCATGCGCCCAGCTTCATTCATTGCCCTCACCTGGGGCTCAGCGAAGTCTCCAGTCACATCGACTACGGCAATGCCAGTCGCCTTCGTGAAGGCCTCATAAACGTATTTCCGTATCCCCTGCGTGAACGAACCGCCGTAGCTGAAAACGACAACTTCCCCACGGCCGGCAAGCTTTTCCTGCGCCCAGGCGCGGGACGCCTTCGCGACAAACGGCGCCGCCAGTAAAGCCGCTGTTGATCGAACAAACGATCGCCGGCCCATGACGCGCTGTAGATGGCTGAGGCAGTTCTTTTCGGTCATGGCACAGGCTCCCTGCCGCAGCACTACATGTTTTAACGGAACCATTTTCACCATCTACCGACCCTATGACGCTCAAACACAGCAAAGGAGGTTAGATCAGTGAAGAAATTCTGCAAGCACACCGAGCGTACTCGCGATTCTTCCCGCCGGCCACGGGCGCCCGTGTTCCCGGGACACCACAACACCACCCTACGCAGCCTCTCGAAGTCGTATGCGGCGCCCTCAGGCTGGCGCTCACCGTTCCAAAAAACGATAGCATCGCAGCAATATCAGCGCCTTCGATGCGATGGTCGAGCGAAGCGGAAAGCCAGGCTGCCCAAATCATCACGACACCAACCCGCGCGACGTTCTTTGAGCCGTCGGTCAAGAGCTGCCCGCGACCCTCCACGCCGACGGAGAAAGGCACGGACCTTCCCTTGGGCCCGATCAAGACAGCTAAAGCAACGGACGATCAGCCAATTGAGGAGCTGGCCCGATTCGACAGAAGAGCAGCCGAGCTCAAATTGCAGATTCTTTCGTAAGCTCGTCCATCACTTGCTTCGTCGCGCGATAGGCGAGTTCAACGATTTCATCGATTTCGTGTTCGGAAACGACGAGAGGTGGAGCAAACCCCAGAATGTCTCCGTGCGGCATTGCTCTCGCAATAAGCCCCCTGTCCCGCGCGGCCTTGGAGATTCGGGCGCCCACCTTCAGCTGCGGCTCAAAGCGCCGTTTCGTCTGGCGATCGGCAACGAACTCCACTGCGCCGAGCAAGCCTACGCCTCTCACTTCACCGACGATCTCGAGTTGCGCAAACCGCTCATTGAGGCGCTTCAAGAAATGCGCGCCAACGATTCTCGCGCGGTCCTTTAGGTGCTCCTTCTCCACGATATCGAGAACGGCATTCGCAGCCGCCGCCGCAATCGGATGTCCGGAATAGGTATATCCATGGGAGAATGCCCCGACACGGTCGGCGGCCTCTTCCATGACCGAATAGACCCTCTCGCCAACGATTGCTGCAGAGAGCGGCATATAACCTGACGTCAGGCCCTTGGCCACCGTTACGAGGTCAGGCTCCATCCCGTAAAGAGTACTGCCGAACTCAGCGCCCGTGCGACCAAATCCGCAAATCACTTCATCTGCGATCAAAAGTACGTCGTAGCGTCGCAGCACGGCTTGAATTTCACGCCAGTAACCATCGGGCGGCGGTGTGATGCCTCCCGTCCCCAACACCGGCTCCGCAATAAAGGCTCCGATCGTTTCCGGCCCCTCCCGCACAATCATCTTTTCAAGTTCGGCTGCCCGCCGACGAGAGAACGCCTCTTCCGTTTCACCCGGCTCCGCTCCCCAGTAGTGATGCGGCGCCCCGGTGTGCAAAATACCTGGAAAGGGAAGGTCCATGTGGTCATGATAGAACGACATACCGGTCATTGAGCCTGAAACAACAGAGCAGCCGTGGTATCCGCGCTCGCGCGAGATGATTTTTTTCTTTTTGGGCTGCCCGCGCAAATTGTTGTAGTACCAAACAAGCTTTGCCTGAGTTTCGTTGGCGTCGGACCCGGACAGACCGTAAAATACCTTGCTCGCTTTGCCCGGCGCCATTCGCACGAGGCGATCGGACAGATTGGCCAGCTCGTCCGTCGTGTGGGCGGCATATGTATGATAGTAGGCCAACCTGTAAGCCTGCCGCGCAATTGCCTCGGCGACCTCACTCCGCCCGTAGCCGATGTTGACGCAATAGAGGCCGGCAAACCCATCGATGTAGCTATGTCCCTGCGCATCCTCGATGCGGATCCCTTTGCCTCCTTTGACGATCGTCGGATCACCAGCTTTACCGGTGGCAAAATCCTTGAGCTGGGTGAAGGGATGTAGAACAGTCGCGCGATCTTTCTCCGCGATCGTCTTGATATCGTTCATACCATTTCTCCTAAGACAGCAGGTCGCCGAAGCAGACGTACTTCAATTCCATGTACTCCTGGATGCCATGGCGCGAACCTTCACGACCGAGTCCGGACTGCTTCCAGCCTCCAAAAGGAATTGGTGGTCCAGTGAACGAGGCGGTGTTGATGCCGACCATCCCGTACTCGATGTTCTCAGCAAGTCGCAGCGCACGACGCAAGCTGTCGGTATAAATGTAGGCTGCCAAGCCCATTTCATTGAAATTGGCTCTGGCAAGGACCTCTTCCTCCGAGTCGAAAGGAAGCACTGCGGCAACCGGGCCGAACGTCTCCTCGCTCGAAATGAGCATGTCGTCGGTAACATCGCTCAGCAGAGTTGGAACGACGAAATTCGGCCCGAACTCCTGATTTTGGTTCGCAGAAAAGACCCGCGCCCCCTTCGCCGCAGCATCACTGATTTGCGCCCTGCACTTTTCGGCCACGGACGACTTCGTCATCGGCCCGATATCGGTCCCAGCCTCAAGGCCATGGCCCACCTTGAGCCGAGTGATTGCTGCAGCAAACTTCTCGACGAACGCGCTATAAGTGCCTCTCTGCACGTAGATGCGATTAGCCGCCAGACAGTCCTGCCCTGACGTGGCAAACTTTGCGTCGATTGCGCCTTTGACTGCCTTATCAACATCGACATCATCAAAGACGATAAAGGGAGCATGCCCTCCAAGCTCGAGGGACACCTTCTTTACAGTGCGCGCAGCCTCTTCCAGCAGCAGGCGACCAACTTCTGTCGAACCGGTAAACGATAAGGCTCGCACTCTGGTATCCCGCAACAGCGGCGTCGACAATTCGATTGGATCACCAATCAGAACTTGAAACACGCCACGCGGGACCCCAGCCTCTTCAGCCAACCTTGCCAGGGCAAGAGCCGAGAGCGGCGTTTCGAGGGCAGGCTTCACGATGACCGGGCAGCCAGCGGCCATAGCGGCGCCGGCCTTGCGCGTAATCATGGCGACCGGAAAATTCCAGGGCGTAATTACTGCCGCAACACCAACGGGCTGCATTCTAACCTGAAGCACACTTGCGGGCTTATGGCTTGGGATCGTCTCGCCGTAAGCGCGCTCTCCCTCCGCAGCAAACCACTGCAGAAATCCCGCACCATAGCCAATTTCGTATCTTGCCTCCGCAAGCGGCTTTCCCTGCTCGCTTGAGACAAGGACGGCTAGTTCCTCCGAATGGGCAAGCATTAAAGATGCCCAAGTCCTGAGGATTGCGCCTCGCCCCTCCGGCAGAAGCCCACGCCATTGCGCGAAGGATCGTTCGGCTGCGTTGATCGCAAGATCCATATCCGCAGCGCCGCAATGGGCAACTTGCGCGATGACTTCGCCAGTCGCCGGATCAACGACCGCATCTTTTTTGTTGCCTTCAATCCAGCGTCCATCGATGAGAGCGGCTCCAGCGAGAAAATCTCGACGGCGCAAACTCTCAAGATGCTCTTTAGCTAGCCCGACCAGAGGTGGACTTTTGGGTCGAGCAGCTTGGAAAATCATTTAGAAGTCCCTGTCGGTCATTTTGTTGAAATTCTGCCGCCAATCAGGATACTAATGTCACAGACAGATTTGCGTCGCTTTTCACCATCGATTGGACGGTTTCCTGCAGGACCTCGCCATTTTGCAGCGGAATTCAACTGGAGCCCTGACTAATGCAATACGACCGAACAGACGCCCGCATCCTGGAGATTGTCCAAAAAAACAATCGCCTGACATCTGAGATCATAGGCGAGCTTGCCGGGCTTTCTGCGACTGCGTGCCAACGGCGCTTGAAGAGGCTCCGCTCCGACGGCATCATCGAAGCCGATGTCTCGATCGTTTCGGCGAAGGCTGTCGGAAGGCCCATCCAAATGCTCGTCCTGGTAAGTCTGGAGCGTGAGCGCGCAGACATCATCGATAGATTCAAGAAAGCGATCAGATCGTCAGCTGAAGTCGTCAACGGATTTTACGTCACTGGAGACGCTGATTTCGTCCTGTATATCACCGCGCGGACGATGGAAGACTACGAGCAATTCACCCGACGATTCTTCTATGAGAATCCTGACATCAAGGGATTTAAAACAATGGTCGTGATGGACCGCGTAAAGGCTGGTTTTGCAATTCCGGTAGAAGCTCCCGACGAAGGTTGATGTTCGTATCTTTGTGGGCTTCTTCCGAGGCTTTTCGCTCGTTTTCATCGCCCATCCACGCATAACACCAGAAAGGGGCGCGATCTCTGTAGTAGAGTCTGGTGATATCAAACGTCGCAAGAAGGTAGGGCATGATACTCCAAGCCAGTGAATGGATCTCGCGCACGTCTGCAAGAGAGGCGATGGTCTTTCCTCTCAGCTCAGCAATGACAGCACTGCATTGCTTAGAAGCTACGTTGGGCTATTAGAAAATCCGGAAGACGTCCGAGGTCAGAGCGCGACAGATTATCGCTAGATCTGGATGTCGTGTTACGGGTCAATCATGGCGGCAGCAAATCCGAAAACGGAACCGCGCATAGACTCTAGGTATTCGAGCGCGCCTCCGAGCTGCTCGTCCAATTCGCGCTCAATATTTCGCGATTTTCTGAGCTGCGATCAGATTGCCGCGCGTGGTCCGCGAACCTAGATGACAAAGCCGTCCGACTTTCAGACCTACAGCGGCATCACCGCGCCGCTGCACTTTTCCTCGTTCCGGCGGATTTGGCTGGCGAGCCTGCTGTCGAACCTCGGTATACTTATCCAAGGCGTCGGTGCGGCCTGGGCGATGACGGAGATGACATCTTCCGCTGATAAGGTGGCGCTGGTGCAGACAGCCTTGTTGCTGCCGATAATGTTGATCGCCATGCCGGCCGGCGCGATCGCCGACATGCATGATCGCCGGATCGTAATGCTGGCTGCGCTGTCGATCGCTCTTTGCGGCGCCACAGCCCTCACTTGCATTGACTGGCTGGGTCTCACGACACCAAATTTATTGTTGCTGTTTTGCTTTGTGGTTGGTGCCGGCATGGCCTTGATGGGGCCGGCCTGGCAATCTTCTGTCAGCGAGCAGGTGCCGGCCGAGAGTTTGCCGGCTGCAATCGCTCTCAATGGCATCAGCTACAACATTGCTCGGAGTTTTGGACCTGCGGTTGGTGGCCTCATAGTTGCAACCGCAGGCGCTGTTTTGGCTTTTGCAGTCAACGCATTTCTCTATCTCCCGTTGATAACTGCACTGTTCCTGTGGAAGCGTGTGCCGAAGCCCTCGCGGTTGCCGCGGGAACGCTTAAGCCGCGCCATTATCTCCGGCGTGCGCTATATCGCCAATTCGCCGTCAATCAAGGTCGTGATTGCGCGCTCGATGATAACCGGGATAGTCGGCAGCGGCATCCAGGCGCTGATGCCGCTGGTTGCCCGCGATCTGTTGCAAGGAGGCGCGCAAACGTACGGCATCATGCTCGGTGCTTTCGGCGCGGGAGCTGTTATGGGAGCGCTCAACATTGGTGAATTGCGCGCCCGAATGAGCAGCGAGGCCGCGGTTCGGGCCTGCACAATATCGATGGGCGGCGCGATAGCCACGGTCGCTCTCAGCCATGAACCGATATTGACAGTCGCAGCTCTCGTCTTGGCGGGCGCCGTTTGGACGATAGTCTGGACATTGTTCAACATCGGTATGCAGCTGTCGGCGCCGCGGTGGGTTGCCGGTCGATCGCTTGCGGCTTGGCAGGCTTCGTTCTCAGGCGGACTTGCGATCGGGAGCTGGGGGTGGGGACGGCTGACCGATGGACTTGGAGTCGAGATCGCGCTACTTGTGTCGGCTGCACTGATGCTGCTCTTGCCGCTATTTGGGCGCTGGATGCCCATGCCGTCCATCACCGAGCGGGGGGAGGAGGCCGAGATGCTTGCCGATCCCAAGGTCCGGCTCCCTCTTACTTACCGCAGCGGCCCTCTGGTGGTTGAACTCGAGTACAGGGTGGCTCCCCAGAATGCGCGCGCGTTCCATAACGTCATGCAAGATGTGCAGCTCTACCGCCAACGCAACGGCGCCTATGGCTGGTCGATTGCGCGTGACATCGCCGACCCCGAGCTATGGACGGAGCGCTATCATTGCCCGACGTGGCTAGATTATTTGCGCCAACGCAACCGCTGGACGCAGTTGGAGCGCGCGCTGGATGACAAGGCGATGGCTTTCCACATCGGTCCTGAGCCTGTGCGTGTTCGCCGGATGCTGGAACGCCCATTCGGGTCGGTACGCTGGAAAGAAGAGGTGCCAGACTGCGCTGCGAATGAGCTCTAGCCAGTATGCTGTAGAAGGATCAGTCAGGGCAGAGGTAAGCTGGCGAACGCCCGGGAAAACGGAAGTCGGTTTTGGCGCATTTCGTCCAAGCGGGTACACTGCCCAGCATCGCCTCATCGGCGCACCCAGAGGGTCTCGACTGAAGGGCTCCTTCTGACCTGCAGGAACCGGCTAGCACAATGGACTGCATGAAACCTGCGCGTCTTTTCGCTTCGTTGCACATTTTCAACGACAATCGGACTTACACGACCGGCTTCTGCCTCGCTTCGCGGCTATGGTCTCCTTATGCTGCCGCACCATCACCCTTTCCTTGATCCAATCTCGAACGCGGGCTGTCGCCCCGCAAGGTGCACCTCGAGCAAGGCTGGCTCCCCGCCGAATTGGGCCGCCTACGATTTCTCCATCGGGAAAAACGTCAGAGCAGCTCGGACTGAGATCCCCATCGCCGCGATAGAAGGCTGGAGCCCGCCTGCGCCACGCGAAAGAGGCCCGGCTCGGGTTATTTCGACGGGCCGTCGGGAGCTAGCACCTCACTAGCCTAAACGGGCCTTATGGTAACGCTTCGCCCTTTGAAACCTCTCGGCGTTCACAAATGCAGGCGCGAGGCGCGGGCGATCATAGATAAGAAAGGTATTCCACATGACCAGAGTACTGATCACGGGCGCAAATCGAGGCATTGGCCTTGCTCTCGCGCGTCAATACGCCACCGACGGCGCCGAGGTGATCGCGTGCTGCCGCGACCCGTCAACAGCCCGTTCGCTTGAGGAACTCGTGACATCGTTCGGTGGGCAGGTGCGGATCATACAGCTCGACGTGGCCGACGACGCTTCGATTGCCTCGCTCAAGCGGACGATCGGCGAGGTGCCTGTCGACATTCTGATCAACAATGCGGGTATCAACGGAACACCTAAAGCCCAGTCGGCTGAGCGCATCGATGTCGAAGGCTGGATGACGACCATGCGCATCAACGCGCTCGCGCCGATACTGATCGCACAAGCAATGCGTGACAACTTGTTACGTTCTTCCGAGAAGAAGCTAGTGGCGATAAGCAGCGACTATGCTTCCACCGGCACAAATTACGGCTCAAGCCGCGACCGATATGCTTACCGAGCCTCAAAGGCTGCACTCAACAACGGCATGCGCGCCCTCGCACGCGACTGGGCCGAAGATGGAATTCTGGTAGGAATACTTTACCCCGGGTGGGTGCGTACCGATATGGGCGGGGAACGCGCATCTGCCTCCCCTACTTCGATCTCCGCCGAACACAGTGCGCTCTGTCTCACCCGACGAATTGCTGAGCTCACGCCGGCCACTAGCGGGGCGTTCCTGGACTACAACGGCGAGACACTCGACTGGTGACAGCGATCCGCCAAACAGTTCGATCGCCGAGGCCTAGACTCGTTGACGCGCCAAGCCGTGCCTTCTCGCCGGGGGATTTCCCTGGCGTGCTATTCCGTTCTTCGGCTCGAGCCCAGTCGGAGTGAACGGCGCTCCATACGGCAAAAACTCTATTATTCTGCCGACTTCCTGCCGAAAGAAGGCACAAGTGGAGATATTCGGCAGCGGAGGTCGGCGATACTGTTAGCGATAAGCCTTTGTTAAACGCGCATCGACCGGGGGACTATGAGCCATTCGGCAGGCTGCAGATGCACGACACAACCGCCATTCCTCCGTGCTCGGGGCGAGCGAGCTCGTCCGTGAGCGACGGCGCGTCAAAGGCGGTTCGCTTGGCTTTTCCTGAAGAGACTCTCACCAGCGCCAGGCTGCCTCTTTGCTTTAGGGCTAGCGACTTTGATTCGGCCAGCGATCTGCCCTTCAAGCTCGATCAGACGCTTGGACGCACGGCCTTTTTTGCATTGCTTTTACTCCCGAAACTGGAAAGAGGCTCCAATGATCGATTGAAGTGACGTTTCATGCCCGCTGCAAACCCGCGCAAGGTGGCTGCTAGCTCCGATCACGGCCGGATCAATCTTTACTTCGCATGCCTACTCCGCATCCGCCACAACCTTAGACGAAGCACAATCGCACGGAGTTATCATCGCGGTCGCCAACGAGCCTCCCTGGATGAAGCTCGATCCGGATGGCTCGCCCGCCGGCCTTGGCCCTGAACGCGACAAGGCTATTCTAGAGGAAGTCGGAGTGACCAAATTCACCGGTCAAATGATGGAATATGGCGCGATGATCCCCGCGATCCAATCGAAACGGGCGACGCTGTCGTCCTCGGGCGCTCTCTTTATTCGACCCGAGCGCTGCCAAGCTGTCATTTTCTCCAATCCCGTGAGCTGTGGAGGCGAAGCATTTATTCTACCCGGCTCCCTCGTGGGGAAAGTTCACTCCTATAAGGACGTTGCCGAACAATCTTTTGAAGGTCGGTGTCTGCGGCCGGCTGTACTCAACAAGAGCTATCGATAGCTGCAGGTGTGAAGGGAGCTATGCGGGAAACTGGGTGATGACGGCCTGAGATAGGCGGCGTATCGAGGCGGGTGTCGAGCCTGCCAGAACCTCTCAAGGAGAGCGATACGCCATGAACGAGACTAGCAATATTGTTGCACTTCGTCAGCCCGATGAGATCGACGATCCACTGACCGATATTCTGCGCGCTGGTGCGCGGCAGCTTCTGGCGCAGGCGGTCGAGGTCGAAGTCGAGACCTTTCTTGCCACCGTGAAGGACTTGAAGCTTGCCGACGGGCGCGCCCGTGTGGTGCGGCATGGTTACGGGCCGGCGCGGAGGATCCAGACCGGGGTCGGCCCGGTCGAGGTCGCGCGGGCGAAGATTCGCGACCGCGGGACGCCCAGCGATGGCGAACGGATCCGGTTCAGCTCGGCGATCCTGCCGCTGTGGGCACGGCGGACCAGAAGTCTGGATGCGCTGTTGCCGGTGCTCTATCTGCGCGGCATCTCGACCGGCGATTTCCAGGAGGCGCTGACGGCCTTGCTGGGCAAGGACGCGCCGAACCTGTCGCCCGCGGTGATTTCCCGGCTGACGGCCGAGTGGCAGGGCGAGTACGAGCGCTGGCAGAGGCGCGACTTGTCGGCGCGACGATACGTGTATGTGTGGGCCGATGGCGTCTTCCTGCAGGCCCGCATGGAAGATCACAGCGAATGCATGCTGGTGCTGATCGGCGCGACGCCGGAAGGCAAGAGGGAACTGATCGGCTTTCAGGTTGGCGTGCGGGAAAGCGCACAAAGCTGGCGCGAGCTTCTGATCGACGTCAAACGGCGCGGGTTGCCGATCGCCCCGGAAATTGCTGTCGGTGACGGCGCACTCGGCTTCTGGAAGGCGCTCGACGCGATCTGTCCCGACACGCGGCACCAGCGCTGCTGGGTGCACAAGACCGTGAATGTTCTGGATAAGGTCCCGCTCTCGGTGCAGGCCAACATGAAGACGGATTTGCGCGAGGTCCACCGGGCGCCGAACCGGGGGTCCGCCGAGGCGGCGATCGACGTCTTCGCCGAGAAATACCGCGCCAAGTACGGTCGGGCGGTTGAATGCCTTACCAAGGATCGCGACGAGCTGCTGGCGTTCTACGACTTCCCTGCCGAGCATTGGGATCATTTGCGAACGACAAACCCAATCGAGAGCGTGTTCGCCACCGTGCGGCACAGGACGGTGCGCACCAAGGGCTCGTTGTCGCCGACCACGGCCAGGCTGATGGTGTTCAAGCTGGTCATCGCTGCAGCAAAGACCTGGCGGCGGCTCAAAGGCACAAATCAGTTGCCGAAGCTGATCGCAGGTGTCAGATTCAACGACGGCATCGAGGTCATCCAAATGCCGGCAAACCACGCCGCCTGATCACCTCGTCACCCAAAATCCCGCATAACTCGTGTGAAGGCCGAAGACATTGTCATTCTCCCTGATAGGACTAGCGGAATGAAATTGCTGGCTGACAAACGTATCGACGTTCTGGCCCACGATACTGCAACTGCTGCTGACCTGCAGAAGCGACTTAGCAACCCGTCCGTCACGCAGGTCGTCCATGTGGCCGATACAAAGCTTTCCTGCGCCGCGGCTGCCTTTAGCGAGGACAGCGTGGAATTGAGAAACGCCTACAATGAAGGTCTACGAAAGATCATCGCCAGCGGCAAATATCTCGAAATCATGAAGAAGTACGGACGGGAGGATGGCACAGTCGGTGTTGATAAAATTACAACCGACGAGCTCTGCACCAAGTAGCTGAGAGTGACGCTTACGCCCTGCGAGCACCGATGGAGCAGATGGAGGTTACTGGCAAGCGCTATATGTTTGCTCTGCTCCCGTCGTCGTACAAGGCTCTTTGTCGAAGGAAGCGCAATGACGCAGCCGGTGGTTCAGTTCACAGAGGTATGCAAATCTTACGGCACTCACCCTGTTTTGACCGATCTGAGCTTTGCTGTATCTCCTGGTGAGAAGCTCGCGCTGATCGGCGCGTCGGGTTCGGGCAAGACGACAATATTGCGCATCCTCATGACCCTCGAAACAGTGCAAAGTGGAGCCGTTCTCGTCGGCGGTCACCCGCTCTGGAGTGCGGAGACGATGACACTCCCTCCACGCCGGCGCGAAGCGCATCTCGAAGACATGCGCAGCAATATCGGTATGGTTTTTCAGCAGTTCAATCTTTTTCCCCACATGAGCGTGCTAAAGAATATTACCTTGGCGCCGGTACTCAGGCGCGGCCTCACCGAGAGGGCTGCGAGGGATCTCGCGATGGACCTGCTCGAGATGGTTGGCATGGCCAACAAGGCGCATGCCTGGCCCGCCGAACTGTCCGGCGGCCAGAAGCAGCGAGCGGCAATTGCGCGAGCGCTGGCCTTGAAGCCCAAGGTCATGCTGTTTGATGAGGTGACGTCCGCGCTAGATCCCGAGCTTGTTGAGGAAGTGCTCATTGTCTTGCGCAAACTGGCGCTCGACACCGACATGACCATGCTGCACGTGACTCACGAAATGAGTTTTGCGTGAGACTTTGCCGACCGCATCCTCTTCCTAGACGGTGGACGCATTGTCGAAGAGGGACCGCCGGAGGCAATATTCCGCAATCCGCAGCAAGAGCGTACCAAGGCGTTCTTGCGTAAGATCGTCGCTGCGGGCCTGAGTCTGTGAATGCCGGAATCGATCCACTTCCTGTCGATCATCCTTTCGGGCGCGATCCTTACGATCGAATTGACCCTGCTCGGAAATATATTCGCTGCAGCAATTGCATTCACAGTCGGATTCGCACGCCTTTCGCGGGCTCTTTGGTTGCGTGTTCCAGCCCTCCTTTTCACCGAGTTCTTCCTGGGCACGTCCATGTATGTCCAGCTTTTCTGGGCGTACCTCGTGCTACCGTTAACGGGCTTTTCGCTAAGTCCGTTTCAAGCAGCCGTGCTGGTTCTCGGATTGAACTCCGGCGCCTACGCCTCGGAGATCGTCCGGGGGGCAGTGCTCGCTCTGCCTCGGGAACAGATCGAAGCATGTGTAGCACTCAATCTTGGGCGCTGGCAGCGCTTGAGGCACGTCCTTTTGCCACAAGCCCTGCTGCTGATGATACCTCCGTTCTCTAACAGCGCAGTCGAGTTGCTCAAGAGCACCTCCATCGTGTCCCTGATCTCGCTTTCCGAAATGGCCTTCAGGGCACAGACAGTCCGTACACAGACAGGCGACACGGCAATCCCCTATCTCACAATATTGGTCATCTACTTTGCCTTGGCGATGGTCATTTCGACGCTCATGAGCCTCCTTGAGCAACGACTCTCACCAAGTACCGACAGCGCACAGTATCAAAACGGCCGGGGCGTGCACCGACATTCTGGACCGCCGCCTCGATAGGCGACGGCCATTTCGGCGTTGAGACTTTCTTCAGGAACAAAATGCACTCAAATGTCGGGAAGATGATGAATGGATTGGAGTTGGTCCTTCGCTTTCGCGATCCTCCCCGAGCTCGTCGAGGGAGTGAAGATCACCGTATTTGCGAGTCTACTTGGCTCCGCGGTCGCTATGCTCATCGATTGCGCAATCGCAGTCGGCAGACGCTCAAACTTTCCTCCGCTTGCTTCGTTTTTACGGTATTTTGTCGAATTCGTAAGAGGCACGCCGCTTCTTGTTCAGCTCTACGTCGCTTTTTACATGCTGCCAGACGTCGGCATTTTTCTCAGCCCGCTCGCCGCCGGGGTGATCACGCTCGGGATTCACTACTCCAGTTACACGTCGGAGGTGTACCGCGCCGGCATTGACAATGGAGAACGCGGGCAGTGGGAAGCTGCCAAAGCGTTGAACCTGACTCGCCTTCAAGTGTGGCGATACGTTATCATTCCGCAGGCCGTGCCTCCGATGCTTCCTGCACTTGCCAACTACGTGGTCTCCATGTTCAAGGAGACACCGCTATTGTCGGTGATCACCGTGGTCGAATTGATGTCTCAGGCGCGTATTGTTGCGAACATCAACCGATCACCATGGTTGGCGCCTTCTTTCTGGCCGTTAGTAGACCTGCCGTGGCTGGCCTTCGTTTTCTCGAGCGGCGCTACGCTTTGAGACGCAAGCATAGCGGCGAGCTCTCGGTGTTCTAAAGTCAAGCGGCTTGCTCGACAGAAGCCTCGATATCTCTTGCGATTGGCCTGCACCAGGAGCGTGCGGCTTGCCAGCCTTCGCCTCGATTTCTTGGGATGAGCTGCTGCCGGTTTGCTGGACACCCGGTTAAGCTAATCCTACCTTGCGCTCGAACTCAACCGGGCTGAGATAGCCGATGGTCGAGTGCCTGCGGGTCGTGTTGTAAAATCGTTCGATGTAGTCGAACACATCGGCGCGTGCCTCGTCTCTGGTTCGATAAATCTTGTTGGCCGTACGCTCGGTCTTGAGCGAGGAGAAGAAGCTCTCCATCGCCGCGTTGTCCCAGACGTTGCCGGAGCGGCTCATGCTGCAAACGATGCCGTGGTCGGCCATCAGGCGCTGGAACTGCTCGCTTGTGTACTGGGCGGATTCAAACGGTCGTCACAACACCGATTGTTTTCACTCATGACAGCAATTCGTCAAGCGCTTCTGCCGGCGTTTTCCAGCCCAGGGTCTTTCTCGGTCGGGCATTGAGGGCCGCTGCCACAGCGGCTATCTCATCGGCGCTGTGGATGCTCAGGTCTGTGCCTTTCGGGAAGTACTGTCGCAGCAACCCGTTGGTGTTTTCGTTGGTCCCGCGCTGCCAAGGGCTCTGCGGGTCGCAGAAGTAGACCTGGATGCCCGCATCAATGCGCATTTCGCAAAAACGGGACAGCAGTTTCGCTAACTGACGGACAGCAGTTTCGCTAAATCGCGGACAGCGTAGCGGCGCTGGCTTTTGGTTGCCTGGTTGTTGAAGTCAGTTGGTATTCGTTTCGCTGTTTTCGACGTCGGTCAAGGGGCGTGCAGCTTTTTTCCTTCGCATGCTGTCGCCTTCGAGGGCGATACGGTGGGAGTTGTGGATGATCCGGTCGAGGATAGCATCTGCGATGGTTGGCTCGCCGATCATATCGTGCCATTGGGCAACGGGCAGCTGGGCGGTAATCAAGGTCGATTTGCGCCTGTAGCGCTCTTCGAAGATTTCGAGGAGATCGAGGCGCTGCTGGTCGTTGAGGGTGTGGGTGCCCCAGTCGTCGAGGATGAGTAACTGGACACGTGCGAGCTTATCGATGAGGCGCGGGAAGCGACCATCGAGACGGGCCACGGCAAGGTCTTCGAACAGGCGCGGCATCCGCAAATAAAGGACGGAATGATCGAGCCTGGCCGCCTGGCGTCCGAAGGCACACGCCAGCCAAGTCTTGCCAGTCCCGGTCAGGCCGGTGATGATGAAGTTCTCATGGGCTTTCAGCCAGGCGCCTTGCGCCAGCTGCAGGGTGTTGCGCCGGTCAAGGCCGCGGCGGGACGCGAAGTCGATGTCTTCGATACAAGCGTCGACGAAGCGCAGCTTGGCTGCGGCCAGGCGATTGGTCAGGCGCCGGTCGGCGCGCATGGCGGCTTCGCGATCAAGCATCAGGCCGAGCCACTCGTCGCGGCTGAGATCGGCGGCATTGTCCTGTTCGGCCAATTGCCGATAGGCGGCCGCCATTCCGGCAAGGCCGAGGGCCTGCATCTGGTCGAGGGTCG
>NZ_JADPKL010000113.1:0-35182 GCF_023073935.1 Bradyrhizobium sp. 147
ACGCCTTTCTCGGCCAACAGGTCCTGGCGCACCACGTCGGCATTGCCGCGATGCCGAATGAGCCTCTCGCGCAGCCAACCCTCAAGGCCGTCGAGACGCTTCGGCCGCTCAGGCGACTTGAACGCCTTCACCCCGCCCGCCACCACGTAGCCCTTCACCGTGTGATGGCTGCAGCCCAGCTGTCGCGCAATCCGCTTCAGACCCCACCCGCACGCCCTCAGGCGCGACATCTCCGCCACGTCATCCGGCGTCTTCATCACCTGCCCCCGTGGATCAATCCACGACGAGCCTTCAGTGATTCGTTCCTGCTTCATTCACTCTCTCCCCAGCTATCCGAGGAGGGGGCAATTCCTCGTGACGCTGAGGGGGCAGTTTTCCATGACGCGCGACACCCCCGCCGGACCTCCTGGATGCGGCCTACCGCAGCGACCTCACGCATCTCATGGTCCCCGCCCCCGACGAAGGCCACGGCCCGCTGCGGCCCGCAGACCTCTGGGTCTACGGCCACACGCACGAGTCTTTTGACGGTCTGATCGGCGACACGCGGGTGGTCAGCAATGCAAAGGGCTACGGCCCGAATCACTGGCAGGCCACCTGGGACAATCCGCGGTTCGATCCGCACTACGTCATCGAAATCTGAGGGAGGGCAGCCATGACCTATGCCCACGACCACTCGAATCACATCGATGCGACGTGCCGCCCTGCCCTGCCTTTGGTTTCGAGTGTCTCGTTAAAAGAAATCCGGCCGCCATGGGGCCTGACCTGTTCGTTTCGGCTAAGGCCACGACGGCCGTCTCTGCGCGACATCAGGCGCTTCGAGACGCACTGGTCCAGTCGTCGCTGGATCCGGCGGTTCGGTCGATCAGCTACGTCGCGTCGGCGGTTGTTGCGTCCGAACCGATAGAACTCGACGCCGTCGTGCTGCAGCGGGACGACGGCCGGTATTGCTTGATTTCGTTCCGGCGCGGAAAATCCGCGATATCGAGGACGAAGGCCTCGCCCTGATCGCCTTCTCGGGCGGGCCGATCCGAGAGAGCAGGACTGACGAAGAGAAAGTAATGTGCAATCTGTACTCCATGATGAAAAATGTCGACGCTATCCGTCGCCTGTTCGGCGCCCTCAACAGCCGCGTTGGCAACTTGCCGTCGATGCCCGGCATCTTTCCGGACTATCCCGCGCCAATCGTACGCAACGCGGCCGACGGACGCGAGATCGCGATGGCGCGATGGCGCGATGGGGCATGCCGTCCTCGCAGCAGCGCTGATGGACGCGACGAAGAAGCGCGCGCAGAAGCTCGGAGCCAAAGGTTAGACCGTCGACTTCAAGGCACTGCTCCGGATGGAGCCGGATTCTGGCGCCACCAACATCCGCAACGTGAACAGCGCGCATTGGAAGCGCTGGCTTGGTCCGGAGCACCGCTGCCTGGTGCCCTTCACCTCGTTCAGCGAGTACGACGCCATCGACGGCAAGAAGGTCCCGGTCTGGTTCCCCCCGATGAGGGCCGGCCGCTGCTCGCGTTTGGAAGGCTCTGGACCAATTGGACCTCCGTAAGGAAGGCCAACGAGGGCGAGGTCGCAGCCGATATCTACGCGTTCCTCACGACGGAGCCGAACGCCGAGGTGAGGCGCGTGCATCCGAAGGCGATGCCCGTGATCCTGACGATGCGGAGGAGTACGACACCTGGCTGCGTGCCCCGTGGGATGAGGCCAAGGCGCTGCAGCGGCCCCTGCCGGACGGCGCTCTGAAGATCGTTGCCACCGGCGAGAAGGAAGACCCTGCGCTGGCCGCGTAGGCACTTTCCATAATCGAAGGAACAGGTGGACAAGCGCCAGCTACCTCGATTTCGAATCCCAGCCCTGTGCTAACCGCCCGGAACGGACAGGGGATGGAAGGATTCGTCCGGCAGGAGCGGTTTCGATGCTGATGACGAGGGAAAGGCGACCGGCGATCCGGACGCTGCGCGGCTGGGCCGTCTCAGTGCTGCAGGAAGCCGGCGCCATACGGGAGTGCGAGGAGCACGGCTGGATGCAGGACCGCGCCGACCCGCATGCCCGCGAGCGCGCGTTCGACATCGCCCGCCGTGACCCGCCGCCGGGCACCTCGCCGGAGGAAGCCATCACCGAGGTTCGCGATGTCCTGGACTCGATCGGCGACACCTGCCCGGAGTGCCCCTCCGAGGCCGCCTAGACCGCCTCTTCCCTCCTCAGCCGCTCGCGACCGATCGGCGCCCGCAGGCGAGCGAGTTCGATCCACGCCACCGCAGCGCTGATCCATCTCTGCCGTTCGGCTCCATTGGCTTCGGCGACAAGCTTCATCGCTGCAAACGCTTCGCGCTCAGGGTCGTACTCGATGTCCATGGGGCAGAAATATAATCGCAGATCGTAAACATCACGAATCGATGCGGCCGTAGGAATCCGGGGCTGGCCAAGAACGCTGGGCCATGGTCCTAAGCCTCAGGAAGCGCCACGCCCGTCAGCTCGGCCAATTTTTCGATGAGCTGCTCCTGAAAATCGGGATCGGCGGCCTCGCTGGCCGGCTGCTCCTGCCGCAGGTGATGCCGGTAGCGGCCGCTGACCTTCGCGGCAGGCTCGTCGCTCACGGCCAGCCAGCTCTGGGTCCGTTGGCCCGTCTCGTGGTCCACCGGCGCGCCGGGGCCGCCCATCTTCGTGCGCACCCAACCGGGATCGACCACATTGCTCAAGACCTGAGGCCACCGTCGCGCAAGCGCGAAGGCCAACGCGACGACCTGCAGCTTGCTTTCCGCATAGGCCTTTCGCGGATCCCAAGTGCGCTTCGTCCAGTCGAGATCGTCCAGCGAGCCCTGTCCACCGCGATGCAGGCCGCTGCTGAGGTAGACCAGCCGACCGGGACGCTGAATCAGCGCCGTCAGCATGTACGGGGCCAGGGTGTTCACCGCCAGCGTGAAGGCATCGCTTTCGGGCGTAGCGCCGCGACTGCGCTCGGTGTAGACGCCAGCGTTGTGGATGATCGCATCCATTCGTCGGATAGCGTTGACCTGATCCGCGATGCGCCTGGTCTCGGCGGCGCTGCGGAGATCGCCAATGACGATCCCGACGGCCCGCGACGCGAGATCGCCGACGGGCGCAGCGCGATCTGCCGATCGAGCGTGCAGCACCACTTGATGACCGTCGTCAAGAAGCGACTGGGCCGCTGCGCGACCGAGCCCGTCGGTGCTGCCGGTGATGAAGACACACGCCATTTATCCTCCTCCCACCCTAAGTCACAACTCAACCGGTCAGCGTGATAGGCCAGCCGAGGTCGCTCGGGAACTGGTTCGCGGACACGCTGGGCGGAACGCGGTGACCAGCACGAGACCCATGCCGACCCGTTGCGCTTCGGTGCCTCAGACGCGCAACGCAGGCCTTGAAGCGCCGGCCTTTCCATCCATATACCATCCATAGAGATGGTAATCGGATGGAAGATCCATGACCAGCACGTCCACGAAATACGACCAAAGCCATCTGACACCGAAAAAATCACGATCAACCTTGTTTCGTCGATTTGGGTCAGGTCGATTTGATGGTGCAGGAAGGATTCTACTCCAACCGCACCGATTTCATCCGAACCGCAATCCGCAACCAGCTCGAACGTCACGCCGACGTAGTCAAGCAGTCCGCGGCCCGAAAGAGCCTGGACCTCGGCTTGCGGAATTACAGCCGCGATGATCTCGAGGCGGCGCGGCGGGCGGGCGAGATGCTGCACATCAATGTTTTGGGCCTCGCCAGCATCGCCCAAGACGTCACCCCCGAACTCGCTCGCGCCACGATTGCCTCGGTCTGCGTACTGGGAGCTCTGCACGCCAGTCCCGCCGTCAAATCCACTCTCGCCGACAGAATGAGGTAGGCCATGCTGAAATTGGACATCGTTCGCGAAGCCACACGCCTCACGCACTCAGGCCATCTCGTCGAGGCCACCGCGCTGCTCCAACGCATGCTTCGGGGTGAGAACGCACCGGACGTCACTGCCCCCACCCCACACCGCTCCACCGCGACAAAAAGAGAGCCGCCGACCATCGACGCCAAGGCACATGCCGCGGAGACGAGCGGTCCGCGTCGCACGGTTCGTCCCCCGGTGGATTTCACCAAGAACCTCCCGGGGCTCGGCCTCGGAGGATCGCTGAGGCACGCCCCGCCGTGCCTGGGAGACATCGTGCCGGACGGCGCCAAGTTCGTCGAAGGCAGCTACGGTAACGCCGCGGGAAGCCGCGCCTACCGGCTCTTCATCCCCAGCGGCTATCATGGACAGGCCCTTCCGCTGGTGATCATGCTGCACGGCTGTACGCAGTCGCCGGAGGACTTCGCCGCCGGCACGCGGATGAACTTCATCGCCGAAGAGCACACCTGCTTCGTGGCCTATCCCGCGCAGCGGGCCGAAGCGAACCAGGCGAAATGCTGGAATTGGTTTCGTCCGGCCGACCAGCAACGCGGCGGCGGCGAACCCTCGCTCATCGCGGGCATCACCCGCCAGATCATGCGCGACCATGCGATCGACCCGCAACGCGTCTATGTCGCCGGACTGTCGGCCGGGGCCGCGGCCGCAGCCGTGATGGGATCGACGTACCGCGATCTGTACGCAGCGATCGGCATACACTCCGGACTAGCCTGCGGGGCCGCCACGGACCTGCCCTCCGCGCTGATCGCGATGAAGCAAGGCGGCGGGTCCGAGGCAATGCCGGGCGACGGACCGTCCATTCCGACGATCGTCTTCCACGGCGACCGCGACACCACGGTGCATTCGAAAAACGGCGGTCGAATTGTCCGGCAGTCCATCGCCGCGACGAGCACGACGGTGAAGGTTCATCGCGGACGGGTACCGGGAGGGCATGCCTACACCCGCACAGTCCATATCGATGCCGGCGGACGCGGAATCCTCGAGCACTGGGAAATCCATGGAGCCGGACACGCATGGTCGGGAGGCAGCCCCGCCGGCTCTTACACCGATCCGGACGGACCGGATGCAACGAGGGAAATGCTGCGTTTCTTCCTTGAGCATTCGCTCCCACAGGGTCGGAGTTAGAGGTGGGCGTTTTCATCCGGTGATGGGAAGCAGACATCATCGGGATGCCGGTGAGAGTGACGCCGCCCCGCTCGATTCTGCATGGGCAAGGCGGCGCCTTCGCTGACGCTCCCGGCGTCGGCGCGACGGCCTGCCTCCGCCAACTCGGCGACGCGCTGGGGGTCTTAGTCTGCATCGAATGAAAAGGTGGGCAGCAGTCATCCCAATCCGGTCTCGAGCCTCGATCAGCGAGCCCGGCTGACGCTAACCGGTGCGGATACGATGTCTACTCCGATCAGGTCTTGTGCTGCTGTTTTGCCGCCGCCTCGCGAGCCAGCCGCTCCGCCTTTAACCGCTCCCGATTGGCATGGAACGCTTGTTGGGCACGTTCATGCTCCGACACTGCTACCTTGGCGTCCGCGTCTCTGAAAACCTTGCGAGCTTCCCGTTCGGCCGCGGTCGGCATCCTCCGGCCCGATGTGCGATTGCTCATTGCTCCCTCCTCTGGGCACAAACGGTCCTTGCGCGATAGAGCGCATCTGGACCGCCAACCTAGGTGTAGGCTTTCCTCCGGCTTGGGCTTTGGGGGATTTGGTGCCAGAGGCAGGGAGTCGACTCCCGACGATGCCGTTGGTTCCGGGGATTGTCCGGTCCGTCAACTTCACTGACGGAAATTCCCGGGATTGTTGTTCCGCGAACAATTGGATCGAGTGGAGCCACAACCGCGAAGGCCGTGGCGGGACACAATGATCCGTCGCAGAACCAACGATGGTTGGCGCTCGGCGCATGTATGACGGCTGCGTTAGCGGCGTCACGGCGCGCGAAATCGGAAGCTCGAGGTCAATGGCGCGCCAAAGCCGCCATCGCCCTGCGGGACATGTAAACTTACCGCGTCATCAAGGACGAACACGGCCAGGTGCAGCACGAGCGACGACGCTATCGTCCTGCTGCTGCATGCGATCATTGATTGTCTAGCGATCGGAAGAGGGAGCCAAAGACGTCGATCCAACAGAGGAGTTATCCTATGAAATTGGCTCAAGCATCAGCATTAGTAATTTGTCTGCTCGCCACCGCTCCGCGCGTATCGCTCGCCGCAGACGCCAAGAGCGATGTCGAGAAAGCGTATGCCGCGTGGGACGCCGCATTCAACAAGCAGGACGCGAAGGCCGTTACAGCAAACTATGTCGCGACCGCCAAGCTGATGCCGCCGACCCACCAGGTCGCGTCAGGTCCGGCGGAAATCGAGAAGTTCTGGGCCGCGCTCTTTGCGAGCGGCGTGACGGGTCACAAGCTGGAGATGATCGATGCCGGCGGAGACGACAAAATCGTGTTCGGCACGGCCAAGTGGAGCGCTACCGGCAAGGACAAGGACGGCAAGCCGGCGCCCTTCAGCGGTCTCGCAATGCACGTATTCGAGCACAGGCGGACGGCTCGTTGAAGCTCAGGCTTCAGACCTTCAACTGAGCTGTTGATCTACTGAACTGACTACCGGGAGGCGGATCGCTGTGATCCTCCTCCCCTTCGACGCCGGTGAAACACGTAGTCACGGAGATGATGATGATGCGGAGTTTGGCGCTGGTGATTGCATTCACGATCGCGTCCATGGTCCCTGCGGCGGCGCAGAAGGCCGAAATTGAGGCGACCAACGCGAAATTGATCGAATTCTTCAACAAAGGCGATTTCGCTGGAATCGCGTCACTCTACTCCCCCGATGCGACCGCATTGCCGCCTGGTTCTGCAATGGTCCGTGGCGCAACGGCCATGGAGGCAATGTGGAAAGGCATGGCGGAACAGGTTGGCGATCTGAAACTGACGACCGTTGAGGTCAAACCGCTCGGCGCCTCCGCCGCACGCGAGATCGGGACCTATAGCCTGAAGACCAAGGGCTCGACGCCGCAAGAGGCATCGGGGAATATGTGGTGGTCTGGGAAAAAGTCGGAAACGACTGGAAGCTCGGTACTGATATTTGGAACGACGGTAAGTAGGCCATCGATAGCTCGCCTTGGGGCCCGACACCAGACCTACTCAGGCCGACTTACGCTGCGGCTTGGTGGCGGGCTTTTTCGCCGCCGTTTCCTTCGCCGGCTTCTTGCCTTCGATCGGCATCAGCATCTCCTTCTGGCCGGCGGAAACCTTCTTGGTCTTCTTGGCGGGCTTCTTGGGGCCTTTGCCTCGGCCCCAGCACCGCCGACGCTCCGCCGCAGCGCTTCCATAAGATCGACGACATTGGTTGAGGCGGGCCGCTCCTTCGGCGTGATCGGCTTGCCCGCCCGCTTCTGGTTGATGAGTTCGATCAGGGCGGTCTCGTACTGGTCCTCGAACTTCTCCGGCTCGAACCGTCCGGATTTCTTTTCGACGATGTGCCTAGCCAGATCCAGCATGTCTTTCGTTGACGTCCTGAATGTCGTCGAAATACTCCTGCGGATCCCGGACTTCGTAAGGATAGCGGAGCAGCGTCCCGACCAGACCCTTGTCCATCGGCTCGAGCGCGATGATGTGCTCGCGGTTGGTCAGCACGACCCTACCGATCGCAACCTTGTCCATCTCGCGGATGGTCTCGCGGATCACCGCGAAGGCGTCGTGCCCGACCTTGCCGTCGGGCCTGAGATAATAGGGGCGGATCAGGTAGCGCGGGTCGATCTCGGACCTGTCGACGAACTCGTCGATCTCGATGGTGCGCGTGGATTCCAGCGCGACGTTCTCCAGCTCCTCCTTGGAGACCTCGATGAAGGTCTCCTTGTCCAAGGCGTAGCCCTTGACGATGTCCTCGTTCGGCACCTCTTCGCCGGTGTCGGCGTCGACCTTGAGGTATCTGATGCGGTGACCGGTCGCCCGGTTGAGCTGGTTGAACGAGATCTTCTCGGACTCGGAGGTGGCGGGATAGAGCGCCACCGGACAGGTGACCAGGGACAGACGCAGGAAACCTTTCCAGTTGGCGCGCGGGGCCATGTACGCGGTACTCCGAACGAGGGCGGCTCGGATTCAAGACGAATGGCAGGCTCCGGTTCCGACATCACCGCCTCTCGCAAGGACGATTTCAGGGAGAGCCTTGGCCGCTGCGGGCGGGGGCGAATTCGCGATCCGTTCCTGCAGGCTTGTTTTCCTTGATTTGCCGCAAGCGGCCGCAGCCGGCCTGTCCGCCGCCGAGCGAATTCGATCGACGGCGTGGGGGCTTGCCTTCCGGCCGGCCCTTGACTCCAAACGAACAAACAGAGAACATTCGGTATGCCCGTCGCACCCGAACCTGCCGTGCCCGCCGAGGGCGACCTCGAGCTTGCCGCCGACCAGGCCATCCAGATCTGCGGCGGC
This sequence comes from Bradyrhizobium sp. 147, assembly GCF_023073935.1. NCBI lineage: Bacteria > Pseudomonadati > Pseudomonadota > Alphaproteobacteria > Hyphomicrobiales > Nitrobacteraceae > Bradyrhizobium > Bradyrhizobium sp. 147. The sequence continues at coordinate 8,326 of NZ_JADPKL010000113.1, forward strand.
GAGGCGCGGGAGGCGGTGAAAGCGCTGATCGTCGCGAACAGCTTTCTCGAGGCGGAGATCGAAGAGCTCCGGACGAAAGTGTCGACAGGCTACGCGCGCGGCCGGCTTGCGCGCAAACGTAAGGACGAGACCGACGTCTGAAGTGACCTACTATGTCGCTTTGCCGGTCGTCCCTTCCGACGACGGCATCGCACCGGGCGAGGCGACGGAAAGCTTCAGCGCCAATGCCGCGTGATGCGGGCCGAGGCGCTTTCGCGCCGGGGTACGTCGGCGCCATCGCGTTCGGCCGCAGCGGAGATCCCTTGCCGGTGGTGGAGCTTGGCGCTATGCCGCAGTATGTGCCACCCGTGCATGCGACCAAAGGGCCCCTAGGTGCAGTTCCTGTTTGCCGATTACGTACTCGACCTTAATCGGCGGGAGCTCACCCGCGGCTCGGCCGTAATTGCAATTGGCCCAAGGGTGTTCGACCTGCTGGTCTACCTGGTGCAAGCCCGCGATCGCGTCGTCACCAGGGATGAACTGCTGGCCACCGTGTGGAGCGGGCGCATCGTCTCTGAATCAACGCTCACCAGCCATATCAACGCGGTGCGCAAAGCTATCGGCGATAGCGGCCAGGAACAGCGCCTGATCCGAACGATCGCCCGCAAGGGCCTCCGGTTCGTGGCCGAGGTCGAGGCAAGAAGCCTCGATAGCGCCATCATCGGAAACGCGGAGCAGGATAACTCGAATGAGCGCCACGAGCCGTCTCTCCCTGACAAGCCCTCGGTTGCCGTCCTGCCGTTTCAGAACCTGAGCGGTGATCCCGAGCAGGAGTACTTCGCCGATGGTGTCGTTGAGGACATCATCCTGGCCTTGTCGCGGATACGCTGGCTGTTCGTTATCGCTCGGAATTCGAGCTTCACATACAAGGGCAGAGCCGTGGATGTCCGACAGGTGGGGCGCGAATTGGGCGTGCGATATGTGCTTGAAGGCAGCGTGCGCAAGGTGGCGACAAGGGTGCGCATCACCGGGCAACTCATTGATGCGACCAATGGCGTGCATCTCTGGGCCGAGCGTTTCGAAGGCACCCTCGACGACATCTTTGAGCTGCAGGACACGGTCGCCGCAGGCGTCGTTAGTGCGATCGCGCCGCAGCTTGAGCTTGCCGAAATCGAGCGTGCGAGCCGAAAGCCGACCGAAAGCCTCCATGCCTATGACTATTACTTGCGTGGATTGACCAAGTTTCACCTTGCGAGCAGGGCCGGCCTCGATGAGGCATTGCCGCTATTCTACAAGGCGATCGAGCTCGATCCGGAGTTCGCCTCCGCGTATGGAATGGCGGCGTGGTGCTACTACTGGCGCAAGATGAATCGTTGGCTCGACGATCGCGAGGCAGACGGCAACGAGGCTGCGCGATTGTGCCGACACGCCGTGACGCTGGGAAAGAATGACGCGGTCGCTCTGACCAGAGGCGGCCACGCATGGCCTCATTTTGGCGGTGACCTCGAAAGTTGCGTCACCTATGTCGATAGGGCCATGGTGCTCAATCCCAATCTCTCGACGATCTGGTACCTCGGCGGGTACCAGCGAATTTCCCTTGGCAGACATGATAGTGCGATCGAATATTTCACGCGTGCCATGCGCCTCAGTCCGCTGGATCCGGAGACATTTCAAATGCAGACCGGAATCGCAATGGGGCATTTGTATTCCGGACGATTTGATGCGGCTGTCGCCTGTTTAGAGATGGCATGGCGGGAGGTACCGAACGTGCTGCGGGTAGCGGCCTTTATGGCCGCAAGCCATGCGCTGGCAGGGCGGGAGGAAGAAGCGCGACAAGCCATGCACCACGTGCGTCGGCTCGATCCCACCCTACGCATTAGCAAGCTCGATGACTGGCTGCTGGTCCAACCGAAGGATTTCGCGGTAGCCGCGGAAGGCCTGCGAAGGGCGGGACTGCCGGAGTAACAGCACCGCTTGCTCCTGCTTCTACCCTCCGAAAGATCAGAAGATCGGAAAGCCGCGGTCCAACCGGGATGCGTCCAAATCGTCTTTGAGCTCTCGCCTGCCGGCGTCGGACAATAATCTTCAAATGAAATTGGCGCTTCCGCGCGCCGCTTGGACAAATTTCCAAGGTAAATCCAACCGTAATCCAACATCGCTGCAAGGCTTTTCGGCCAGCTTGGACGCAATCTCCCCTCGCTTTCACAAGCAAGGCCATTGGTGGCCTGAAAGTCGAGGGAAAGTCATGAAAATTGTCATTATTGGCGGTACCGGGCTCATCGGAACGAAGCTCGCGAGCAAGCTCCGTCAGAAAGGCCACGAGGTGATCGCGGCATCTCCCAGTACGGGTGTCAACACGATCACCGGCGAAGGTCTCGACACGGCGCTTTCGGGCGCCGAGATTGTCGTCGATGTTGCAAATTCGCCCTCCTTCGAGGACCGCGCGGTTCTGAAATTCTTCGAAACGTCAGGCCGCAATCTTCTCGCCGCCGAGGCCGCCGCCTCAATACGCCATCATGTCGCGCTGTCCGTTGTCGGGGTCGACCGCCTTTCGGAAAACGGTTACTTCCGCGCCAAGCTGGTGCAGGAAAGCCTGATCAAGGCCTCGACGATTTCCTACACGATCCTGCGCGCGACCCAGTTCTTCGAGTTCGTCGGCGGGATCATCGATTCTTCTGCTGATGGACAAATCGTCAGGCTGTCGCCTGCCCTGTTTCAGCCCGTGGCTTCGGACGACGTCGCCGCCGCCCTGGCCGACGTCACGCTCGGCGTTCCGGTCAACGGCATCGTTGAGCTGGCCGGACCGGAACCGTTCAGTCTCGATGACTTCGCCCGCCAATATCTGACCGCGACAAAGGACCCGCGCAAGGTCGTCGCCGACATCCATGCTCGCTATTTCGGAGCAGAACTGGACGATCGGTCTCTCACGCCGGGCCAGAATCCCCGGCTCGGCGCCGTGCGTTTCGAGGACTGGCTGGCCGGGCTCCGCCAGTGACGGCCACGACCAAGGCCCACAAATCGATACTCACGACGCTGGCGCATCGCGAGCAAGACAGGGCCCGCGCGTCTGCTTGCCGTTTCGTCGTGGATAGCGACGAAAAGAACCAGACCATTCCGGATCATGACGACTAGCGGGAGCTTGCTCGTCATGCGTGCCCGGCCTCCCTAACACGAGCACAGAACCATGAGTAAGCCGATCTTGCGCGACTCTTCGAACAATCCGCCGGCTGCGCCTGAGGCGCGCCAGATCGACGTGCCGAGCGCCGATGGGCGTGCTGCCGACGTGGAGATGGCACGCGTTCTTCATACCCAACCAGTCCGCATGGCTCTGGACGGGTCCGGCGCCGCGATCGCCCACTGGAAGCATGAACCATTGCACGATGTCGTCGAGCCGATGACCGACCACGTCATCATGGCCTACAACGGCTCGGTGCAGCGCATGGAGCGGCGGACAGGAAGCTCGGTTGCGATCGGGACGTTTCGCCCAGGAGTCATCATCATCATTCCGGAAGGATCAAGCTCCCGATGGGATATTCCGAAACCTGTCGACGTCGTTCAGCTCTATCTTCCGCACACAATGCTTGAGCGCGCTGCCGGCGAAGCCAGCACCGTCACATCGACCGATCTACTGGAGCGAACGGCACATCCCGACCCCTTCACATCCCGATTACTCCTGAGCGCGACCGATGTCCTGGAGAGCAACGAGACCCTGGATCGGCTGTTCAGGCATCAACTGACAGAACTCCTGGCGACGCGCCTGCTGGCTGCACATACCAGCTCGCCGGCCACGATCCAGCCGGCCATGGGCGGGCTGTCGCCGAAGGTGCTGCTGCGCGCCATCGAACGCCTGCGCTCGGACAGCGATGCTGATGTGTCTCTTGCTGCCTTGGCGTCCGATGCCGGGCTGTCGCGCTTCCATTTCTGCCGTGCCTTCAAGGAAAGTACAGGGCTTTCGCCACATGCGTGGCTGCGCCAGCACCGGCTCGAGCAGGCCGTGAACATGCTGCGCGACACGGATGAATCCGTTGTCTCGGTCGCAGCGGCACTTGGCTACGCCTCCCAAACCGCGTTTGCCGCCGCATTCCGCAAGCAGACCGGCAAATCACCCAGCGAATGGCGAGGGCGTCGGCGATAACAGCAACGATCTGTCGGTAACGAAGTGCTCTCAATGGCGAGGACAATTCATGAGCTGCAATCCACTCATACACGATCTTTCACGGGAGAATCAGCCAGACGTTTCCGAGGCGCACCAGCGCGATTTGCCAATGGCCGATGGGCGTCCTGCCGATGTGGAGATGGCGCGCGTACTCAAGACGGCTCCCCTCAGCATTGCTTCCGATCCGTCCAACGGCGCGATCGCCCATTGGAAGCATGATGCCTTGCACGACATCGTCGCGCCCATGACGGATCACGTCATCATGGCCTACCCGACCGGCTTGCAGCGGCTAGAGCGCCGCTCGGGAAGATCTGTCGCGATCGGAACCGCGCGTTCCGGAGTTGTGACGATCATTCCGGCCGGCTCAAGCGCCCGATGGGATATTCCCGGCCCCGTCGACGTCGTTCAGCTCTATCTTCCCCCCACAACTCTGCAACGGATTGCCGACGAAGCCGATATGGCAGCTCCCAGCGATCTGCTGGAAAGGACGGGACATCCCGACCTCACGACGTCCCGATTGCTCATGAGCGCGGCCGATGTGATTGAAGGCAGCGCGGCACTGGACGCTTTGTTCAGGCAGCAACTGACGGATCTTCTCGCCACCCGCATCCTCGCGGCGCACACCGGCTCGCCAGCCACGTTCCAGCCGATCATGGGTGGCCTCTCGCCGGCCGTACTGCGCCGCACGATCGAACGCCTGCGTTCTGACAGTGATGCCGACGTCTCCCTCGCGGCACTGGCTTCGGACGCCGGCCTGTCGCGCTTCCATTTCTGCCGTGCCTTCAAGGAAAGTACAGGGCTTTCGCCACATGCCTGGCTGCGCCAGCACCGGCTCGAGCAGGCCATGATCATGCTGCGCGATACCGACGAGCCAATCGTCTCGATTGCAGCGGCGCTTGGCTACGCCTCCCAAACCGCGTTCGCCGCGGCATTCCGGAAGTTGACCGGCGAAACCCCGAGCGACTGGCGGCGACGCAGGCGTTAGCAGCAATCGCGCGACAGATACGGCAATCACTCTGGGGCAGTCGGGGGTTTGGTCCGCTAGATCAGGATCATCACGGTGCCAATGCCAACAGGAGACAAACAATGACCTGGAATAACCTGGTCGCCCCACATGCCATCACCTCACGCCGCAGGGTTGTCGCAAGTGCCCTGATGTATGGGCTTTCATTGACGGTTCGCTTCACATCATCCGTGCGTGAGACCGCGGAAGTTCCACCACAAGCGATCGTGAACGACGCCGCCCAAATCATCCGCATGGCCTCGCCCTCCAGACCCGCTCCCGCGTATCTCGGCTGGCCGGTGGCTTCGGGCTGCCGGACGGCACGATAGCAGCAATCCCTCTGCAATCCCCTCAATCGCTCTGGCGCAACGAGAGACATGGGTCCCTCGAAATCGCAGGGCCCGCGCCAACTGAACGAAGGCGAATAATGACCCGGAACAATTCCCCTAGCCGGCTTGCGAGCATGTCGCGGCGGAAGGTGCTCGCGACCACGCTGATGTACGCGATGTCGCTAACCGTTCGCTCCACCTCGGCGACCGGCGAAGAAGCAAAAGTTTCGACAACCCCCGTTCAACGGATCGATCCCATGACCTCAATCACCACCAAAGACGGCGTACAGATTTTCTACAAGGACTGGGGACCGGAATCCGCCCAGCCCATCGTGTTTCACCACGGCTGGCCGCTGAGCTCCGACGACTGGGAGACCCAGATGCTCTTCTTCGTCGGCAAGGGCTATCGTGTCATCGCCCATGACCGTCGTGGTCACGGTCGCTCGAGCCAGGTGAGCGACGGCCACGACATGGACCACTACGCAGCCGACGTCTCGGCCGTCGTCGAGCATCTCGACCTTCGCGATGCCATTCACGTCGGCCATTCCACTGGCGGCGGCGAAGCCGCGCGCTACGTGGCGCGTCATGGCAGAGACCGAGCGGCCAAGCTGGTACTGATTGGCGCCGTGCCGCCGCTGATGCTGAAGACGGAAGCCAATCCCAATGGCTTGCCCATTGAAGTGTTCGATGGTCTGCGCCAGCAGCTCGCCGCAAACAGGGCACAGTTCTATCTCGATTTCGCGAGCGGTCCATTCTACGGCTACAACCGCCCGGGGGCCAAGGCATCGCAGGCGGTCATCTGGAATTGGTGGCGCCAGGGCATGATGGGCAGCGCCAAGGCGCACTACGACTGCATCAAAGCGTTCTCGGAGACTGACTTTAGCGAGGACCTGAAGAGGATCACCGTGCCTACGCTCATCGTGCATGGTGATGACGATCAGATCGTACCCGTTGCCGACTCTGCAGTCCTGTCGGCGAAGCTGCTGAAGCGCAGCACTCTCAAAATCCACGAGAAGCTGCCGCACGGCATGTGCACGACTCATGCCGATCTCGTCAACGTCGAACTGCTTACCTTCATCGCGACCTAGCGTCTTCGCTTTTCGTTTTTGCATCAGAGTAGCTCAAACCACAGGAGTAGATTACATGCGACTGGTCATCATAGGCGCCGGCTTTGCCGGCATGTACGCTGCACTTTCCGCTGCTCGCCTGCGCGACATCCAGGGTGTTTCGCCCGAAGATCTCGAGATCGCGCTGGTTGCGCCACAGCCGACGCTGGTGGTTCGCCCGCGGCTCTACGAGCCGAAGCCCGAAACATTGACGGCGCCTCTGCTCGACGTGCTCAAGGCGATCGACGTTACCTACGTGCAAGGCAGCGTCGAAACCGTCGACACCAAATCCCGCACGGTGGGCATTGTCGCCGCCAAAGGTTCGAAGAAGACCCTGTCCTATGACAGGCTGGTCGTGGCGACCGGCAGCCGGCTGTTCCGCCCGAATATTCCTGGCCTTGCCGAACACGGCTTCAGCGTTGACTCACTCGATGATGCGATCGCCCTCGACAAGCATCTGCACAGCCTGGCGAAGCGGCCGGCGAAGAACGGGCGCGACACGGTCGTCGTGGCCGGTGGCGGTTTCACCGGCATCGAAGCAGCGACCGAGATGCCCACACGGCTTCGTGCGATCCTCGGGAAGGACGCCAAGACACGCGTCATCATCGTCGATCGCAACAAGGCGATCGCTCCCGACATGGGCGAAGGCCCGCGCCCTGTCATCGAAGAAGCTTTGCGCAAGGTCGGCGTGGAAACGCGGCTCGGCGCCGGCGTCGCGTCGCTCGATGAATCCGGCGTCACGCTTTCCAGTGGCGAGCACATCGAAGCCGAGACCGTGATCTGGGCGGCCGGCATTCGCGCCGCGCCGTTGACGCAGCAGATCCCGGCCGAGCGCGACAGTTTCGGCCGCCTGCTGGTCGATCGCGATCTACGCGTGCCGTCGGTGCCCGGCGTCTTTGCCACCGGCGATGCCGCACGCGCGGCATGCGACGATATCGGCAACTACGCGCTGATGTCGTGCCAGCACGCCACGCGTTTGGGCGCCTTTGCCGGCTACAATGCCGTGGCCGAACTGCTGGGCATTCGTACCAAGCCCTACCACCAGAAAGCCTACGTCACCTGTCTCGATCTCGGCGAGGCCGGCGCACTGTTCACGCGCGGCTGGGAGCGCAAGGTCGAGATGGTCGGCGACGTCGCCAAGAAGACCAAGCAGCAAATCAACACCGTCTGGATCTACCCGCCGCGCGCCGAGCGCGCCGCGGCGCTCGCGTCGGCTGATCCGGAGCGCGTGACCAACCTCTAGACGCCCCAAGCGATGGCGGCCGCGCTCCCCTGGCTGCGCGGCCTACTCAACCAAGACCAGCCAGGACCTTTCACCATGAAGCAGGAGACAAAACCATGAAGCATGAAACAAACATGAGCCTCGACAACACCTCACACTCCCCTACACGTGGCCCCGACGAATTAGTTCCGTCGCGCTACGCGGTGCGGGTCGGGGACATTGAAGTGTTGGTGGTCAGCGATGGCGTGCTGTTGCTGCCGGGCGCGATGTTAGCCCACAACGCCGAACCGGCGGTGCGGGCGGCCTGGCTGAAAGAAAATTTTCTGCCGCCGGACGCGTTCGATTGGGCGCTGAACGTGGTCGTGGTGCGCAGCGGCGGCAAGACCATTCTCATCGACGCCGGAATGGGGATGGAGTTTCCTGATCTGGAGCGGTCCGGACATGTGATCCATCGCCTGAAGGCCGCCGGAGTCGATCTCGCATCAGTTACCGACGTGGTGCTTACCCATATGCATATGGATCATGTCGGCGGGCTGCTCATCGACGGGGTGAAGCAGCAACTGCGTCCGGATCTGCGGATCCACGTGGCGGCCGCCGAGGTCAAGTTCTGGGAAGCGCCCGACTTCTCCCGCGTCTCCATGCCGCCGGGATTCCCGGACGCGCTTCGACAGACGGCCAAGAAGTTCGTGAAGGAGTATGGCAAGCAGTTGCGAACGTTCGAGGAAGAAGTTGAGGTGGCGCCGGGGGTGGTCGTCACTCGCACCGGCGGCCACACCCCCGGGCATAGCGTTGTGCGCGTGACGTCCGGCGGCGACCGGCTGACGTTCGCCGGGGACCTCGTGTTCCAGGTCGGGTTCGAACATCCCGAATGGTACAACGGCTTCGAACACGACCCCGAGGAGGCGGCCCGCGTTCGTATCAATCTTTTGCGGGAGCTGGCGGCGACCGGCGGGCTGCTGGTGGCCACTCACATGCCGTTCCCGTCCATCGGCCATGTGGCCGTCGCCGGCGACGCCTTTCGTTGGGTTCCGGCCATCTGGGACTACTAACCGCTTGTTGGGTTAAGGCCGAACCAGAGCGCGTATGAATTCGCGCCCTGGTTCAAATACCTTGCAACCACTGAGCCGCCGAACCGAAGCGGTCGCTTAATGCCCGCTTTGCCTAACTCCAACTTTACAGTTGAGTCGAACGAACATGCAGAACGAAAAGGTCATGATCATAACGGGCGGAAGCTCCGGCATCGGTCGGGCGGCCGCGCTTCGTTTCGCCAACCAAGGCGACAAGGTGCTCATCACCGGCCGCCGCGCCGGCCCCGTCGAGCAAACGGTGGCGGAGCACAAGAATATCGCGGGCATCGTTGCGAATACCGCCTCTGCTGAAGACGCCAAGCGGACCATCGCCACGGCGGTCGACAACTGGGGCCGAGTGGATGCGCTCGTCAACAACGCCGGCGCGGGCGCCATCCTTCCGATATCCGATGCGACAGCCGATCGGATCACAGACATCTTTTCCGTCAATGTGCTCGGTCCGAGCCTGCTGGCCCGCGCCGCCCTTCCTCACCTGAAGGCGACGCAGGGCACCATCATCAACATCTCCTCGACCTTCGGTCACCGGCCGGCAGCGGGACTATCCCATTATGCCGCCAGCAAGGCGGCGCTGGAACACCTGACCCGCTGCTGGGCGCTCGAACTCGCGCCGCTCGGAATAAGGGTTAATGCCGTCGCAGCCGGACCCACGGAATCCGGCGCCTTGACCGGGATGATGGGGCTGTCTGCGAAACAGGCAGCAGCCGTCAAGGAAGACGAGCGCGCACGGATTCCGCTCGGGCGGCGCGGCGTTCCCGAAGATATCGCGGAATGGATTGTCCAGCTTGCGGGCCCCGCCTCGCAATGGCTGACGGGCCAAGTTCTCGCCGTCGACGGCGGCTTGGGACTGGCTTAGTTTCCGAGCCGCCCAACCGCATCCGCCGAGCTTCTCCTGACCCGCATGCGAGCGAAGATCGATGATCTTTGCCGCGAGCGAGACGTCCTGTGGAACAGCACCGCGGTTTTGGCCACACGCGAAGTTGAGATGGCTCAAGCGAACGCGCCCGACGGGGATAGAGTTGATCTCGTACCGAGTGGCATGAGCGCGCTCAGGCGCTGTTACGGTTGCGAAGCCCGGACTCCTAGGCACTCCGGGCTTTGCTTCATCGTCGGGTACAACGACTGCGACCAAGGAGCAGGCTCCGGAGAGCGGCTCCGGCGGCTTCTTTGGAAGGAACGTCGGCAGCGCGGGTCGACCGCGGACCATCGGCCTCGGCGACAAACAGAAGCCGGGGCTGATTACCGTTTGGGCTGTTTCGCCGGCACCGCCCGGGCCATCCGCCCACTTGCTGACGGCCGGATCGTACAGAAGATCGGCGTCGCAGTGCGCGCAAGACGTAGCTCCGGCAGCCTTCGACGACATCGTCTGACGCAACGCTCATGGCTTGCCCCAGGGCGGAAGGCTTCCTACCTGAAATCATCGAATTCCGCGCACGCCAGCTTGGTATCGCCCGTCGCGCCGGCGCAAGTGCATCGCGAAGAGTTGCGGGCGCAAGCTATTCCCGCGCCCGGGGGAGAGCCGCCTCCAGCTTCGTCTTCTGCTTTTCCCAGCGGGTCTCGTCGGCTTGCGGGCGTCCGTCCAGAGCGACACGCTAGTCCTCGATCGCGCCCGTCCGCGGCCCGCCGGACATCGGGACAAAAATGCACTGGCGAGGCGACGGAATGCTTGAGCCCCAACGCCGCTGTGATGCGGGCGGAGGCGCTTTCGCGCAAGCCGGGGGAATGTAGGCGCCATCGCATTCAGCCGCAGCGGAGATCCGGCGATCGGAGAGTTCGGCGACGCTAAGCTGATCCGGAAGTTCGGCGAGGTGCCGGACGATCTCAGCGCGCTCTGACGGGCGGCGACTTCGCTTCAGTCGTCGCTCGGACCGGCGGCATCTCTCGGCTCTAGCAAGTTCAGCGCAGTCTCGATCTGGGCGAGCAATACCTGGATTTCCTCCCGCTCGTTGGGCCCAGGATCGCTTTCCAGTCGCTCCAGGAGCGCCTGCTTCCGCGCGAGCAGCTTTGCGACCGTCGACATCGCGCCTCCCTATGCTTTGCATCTACAAAGAAGTTGGTGCGCCCGCGACGAACTTGCCAGTCTCGGCTCTGCGAGGCCCGGGCCGATTTCTTCGGGGCACTATTTCGCCGGCGGCCGCAGGGGGCCGTCAACCCACTTGCGGGTGGCGGGATTGTGCAGCGGATCGTCGTCGCAATCGGGGCAGACGTAGCGCTCCCCGCCTTTGGCGGCCTCGTCGCGGACGAGCTTCATCGGCCGCCCGCAGTGAGGGCACGGCTTCCGGATAAGGTGCAGCATCGACATCTGGCTTCCCCCGCCGCGTTCAGCCTAGTGCCGTTTGCCGGGCGGGCACAAGCGACGTCTTGACGCGAATCGCGCCCCGCACTCAAATCCAGCTTTCAGTGATGTTGCGGGGTAGCGTCATGGAAGAGTTCTACAGGGGCTTCGCGCAGCGTGCGCGCGACCTGGCGGAGAAGGCCGATCCGTTCACCCGCCGGCGGCTGCTCGATCTGGCCAAGAGATACGACGCCAAGAGCAAACCTCTCGCGAGCGCCCGGCCGTCGCCACCACCTCGCAGTCCTCCCGCCACATACCTCGCCAGATCCGGCGAAGCATGACGAAGGGCGGCTCGGCAGAGGTCAAGTGCGACGCCTGCAACGGCTCGGGGCGGCAGCCGGCGCGCGAGACCGCGCCCGGCCGCAGGATCTTCCCGGGCCGCTGCGCGAAGTGCGGCGGCAAGGGGCGCGTACCGAAGGCCAAGTGAAATTTCTCCCGGCCACTCTCCGCTGCTACTGCCGTGCACGGCGCAGCGCCGCCTCCAGTTTCGTCTTCAGCTTCTCCCAGCGGCCCTCCTCGGCTTGCGCGCGTTCGTCCAGAGCGGCGCGCTCGGCCTCGATAGCCTCCGCCTTTTCCTCGTGCTCACACCGGGCCTTGTCCAGCGCGTCTTGCGCCTTGGCGACCGCTTGCTCGCGCCGTTCGCGCTGCTTCGCCCGGGCCGCCTCCTCCTTGCGACGCTCGGCCTCACGCCGCTTCTGCTCCCGCTCGAACTTCAGCGCCGCCTTGCGGGCCTGCTTGTCGCTGATCTTGGAAGGGGCGGATGCACACATTGAGTTCGGCACTTCGGCGACAGATCGGCCCAAGCCAAAACTGGGCCCTCTCGTCGAAGATCGGGCCTACGGCGCGATGTTGGGTCTCTCCGTTGGAGACGCCCTCGGCGTGCCGCTGGAATTCTCCGAGCGGGATTCCCTGCCGCACGTGTCCGAGATGATCGGCGGCGGCCCATTCGGGCTCAAGCCGGGAGAATGGACCGACGACACCAGCATGGCTCTGTGTCTCGCCGATTCGCTGATCGCCCAAAATGCGCTCGACGAGATCGACTTGCTGAATCGTTTCGCGCGGTGGTGGAAGCAAGGCGAGAACAGCGTCAACGGTCATTGCTTCGACATCGGGATCACCACGCGGCAAGCTCTGGATCGCTTTGTCCGGCTCGGGACCCCGGCCGGGAGCGGTCCCCACGACAAGAATCACGCGGGGAACGGCTCGCTGATGCGATTGGCACCGGTTGCGATCTTTGCTGCATCGGATGTGACTGAAGCCGTGCGTCTGGCGCATCGCCAGAGCATGACAACCCATGCCAACGCTCTGGCGGCAAAGGCCTGCGAATTCTTTGCGACCCTACTGGTCGAGGCCATGCGGGGCTTGGACAAGAACACGGTGCTGCGATCGAGGTTCTGGTTCAGCCACGACGAACTCAACGGAATGGCCTCCGGCAATTGGGTCGGCAAGACACGCGATGAGATATCTTCCACCGGATACGTGATCGCGACACTGGAGGCTGCGCTCTGGTGCGTGCACCGCACGTCCTCCTTTGAGGAGGCCGTGATCCTCGCGGTCAATTTGGGTCGCGACTCCGATACCGTGGCCGCCGTCACCGGCCAGCTCGCCGGCGCCCTCTACGGCCGCGCCGGCATCCCGCAGCGCTGGCTCGAAAAGCTTGCCTGTCGAAAGCAGATCGAGGATCGCGTGGCGTCCCTGCTGCGCGCCAGGAAGCAAGCTCGCAAGACGAAAGCCCAACCAGGTCGAGAAGAAGCACATCACCTACGCGCAGGTCGTCGAGCTCTATCTCGGCAGCGGCGGCAGTCCGTCGAACGAGTACCTGGTGAAGTATTCCCACGGCCCAGCAGAAAACCCGAGCGGCACTTTGGATCCTGGACAGAAGGTGGCGGCGAAAGATGGCATGCGCTTTAGGGTTGCCGGAACTGGCGAGTCGTAACCCCTTCGTCAGGGACCTGGAGGAGCTCGGTTACCACCTCGACTTCGTCGGCGGCTACTTCGTCATCTACCGTCTGCCCTACCTCGACGAGGAGGGCAGGCTGAAGTACGGCGACTTGGCCAGCACCCTCGACCTTAATGGAGCGGTGATCGATCCGCCGACCAACAACCACCAGGTCTGGTGGCGGGGCACCCGCCCGTTCGACCAGCAGAAGCGGCAGATCAGGCTCGGCGGTGGCGTCCATCAAGTGATGGTAGCACCGGATCTGATCACCGACCAGTCGTTCTCGTTCAAGCTGCAGGAGAGCGGTACGAACCGAGACTACCGCTCGTTCGAGGAGAAGGTGCAGACCTATCTCCACGCGATCACAGCTCCGGCGATGGCGGCGTATCCGGAGGCGACGCCGTTTGGCGGCATAGCGGTGAAGGCCGCGGCCCAGGGTAGCCCGCTGCGCATTCCCGACATGATGTCCTCGAGGTATCACATGAACGACGTCTCCTCCCTGCTGCGCGGCAAGCGCGTCGCCATCGTCGGGCTGGGTGGGACCGGCTCCTACATCCTCGATTTCGTCGCGCGAACGCATCTGGATCGCATCGCGCTCTTCGACGACGACAAGGTGCACGTCCATACGATCTTCCGGATTCCGGGATTCATCGTTGATGCGATCGGCAGCCTCAAGGTGGACGCGCTGGCGCGGCAGTACGGCAACTGGCATTCGGGCCTCGAGCCGGTGCCCGAGCGCATCACCTTGGCGAACATCGACCGCCTGGCCGGGTTCGATTTCGTGTTCGTGTCGGTCGACGACGGTCCAGCACGCAAGCTGATCGTCGATTGGCTGAGCGCGCGGGGAATTCCCTACGTCGACTGCGGCATGGGGCTGGACCGGTCTCTGGCGGGTCTGAGCGGGTTCGTCCGCATCACCGGCACCGATCGCAAGGCCTACGACGACAACGTCGGAAGGGCGCGGCTGCCCATCGAGAACGCCAAGGAGAACGAGTATCGCAAGCAGGCGCAGATCACGGAGTTGAACGCGATGAACGCCATCATGGCCGTGATCAGGTTCAAGCAGCATTTCAAGCTGCTCGATCGTCTCGACGAGGCGACGTCGTACATCTTCGATACAGCGACGATGGAGATGGAATAGAACGTATGATCAGCTTCTCATACCGGGCCGTCGAACGCCTGCCCAAGCAACTCGAACAGGGCGTCCTCTATCACTCTCCCGAATTCGAGGTCGCGGCGCTTTCCTGCGCCTGCGGTTGCGGACATCGCGTCATGCTCCTGGTGCCCGACAGTCATCAGGTGTCGCAGCAGAACGGTTTCGCGACCGTACAGCCGTCGATCTCGGTCTGCGACGCGCCCTGCAAGTCCCACTACATCATCACGTCCGGCGAGGTGCAGTGGCTCGCCTCCTTCTCAGACGCCATGGCCTCCGCGACGATGCGCGGGCAGATCGCCCGGCATGTCGGCCGCGAAGCCAGGCTGCAGACTTGGACGAGTTGGATCCGCATGATCGCAGCGAGGGCGTTCGGACGGCTCAGGCAGGTGTTGCGAATGTGATACGTGAGGCACGCGATCCCGGGTCGCGTACTCCGCAGGCCCCGCTCACGAAGACTGTAGTTCTCCGTCAGCGATGCAGATTATTGCTGACGGCGCAGATCGCCCGTGGCAGTGTTTTTTTGGGGATCACGGTGCTCCACCGTGGTGCTCCACCGCTAAAATCCGGCGGTTCAGGAAGAGCCTGATTTTGAAGGACTTTTCCCCTGCTAAAATTCAGTGGCGGAGAGAGTGGGACTCGATCCCGTCCAGAGTGAGTGACGGGGCAAAGAAACGTCCACGCCGACTGCCTTGTGATCAAGCAGCGTACTGCCGGCAGTGATCGGGCATTTGGCAAGCACGTAGCCGACTTCACGCTCGATCGGTCGCATTTCAAAACAGTGGTACGCAGCGTGGTACAAGTACTGCGCAGAGTAGAAGGTTAAGGCCTAACCTATTGAAATTGCTGGTAGCGGGGGAGGGACTCGAACCCCCGACCCCAGGATTATGATTCCCGTGCTCTAACCAGCTGAGCTACCCCGCCACAGGGATCGCGGCGGCGCATAAGGCCGATCTCGCGAACGCGCGGCATATAAGGAAGGGGGCGGCGGGAAGTCAATCCGCGATAGCTAAAAGCTTCGCGCGCCACGGTGCTTGAGCTGGGAAAGCGGTCGATTTTGGCGCCGGAATTGCCCTGCTTAACGCGCCAGACCGGCGGAGAGTCCCCTCACCTGGAATCCGCGCTTTTGCGCGGATTCCAGCCTCTCCCCGCAGGCGGGGGAGAGGCGAAGAATCGGCCTATTTCGGCCTCACGTTCGGGTCGCCGCCAGGGCTGCCGGGGGGTGGGATCACCGGGGTGTTGCCGCCGGTGTCGGGCGCTGGGGCATGCATCTCGGGGTCGATGCCGGAGGGCGGGCAGAGCACGCCCTCGGATTTGGCCAGCTTGTCGCCGAGCGGTTCCCGGGACTGGCCCGTGGTGGTGCCATCAGCCGGACGGTTCGGGCGGTCTTGCGGTGTACAATTGGCCGCATGTTGCGGGGATGGCGGCGCGGTCTGTTGTGGCGGCGTCGCCGGGGCGGGCGGGGCCTGCGCGATCGCGCTGCCAGAGGCGGCGATCAGGAGGCCCGCTAGGATGATGTTTGGTGTCGTGCGCATGGGAAGGAAACGCGCGTCTCGCGCGCCCCGTTCCCTGCCCGCACGATCACGATTTGCGGTAGCGGATCAGCGAAAAATGTCCCATCGGCGGCATGGGGCGGCGCTCAGCAAGCGTGACGCCGCCGTGCCTTGCGGCCCAGTTGACGAGGCGGGCCCACGGGAATTCCGGGCGCCAGCCGAGGCGGCGGGCGACGGGGGCGAAGGCGAGTTCGAACAGCTTTCGCGGGCCGCTCTCGGCGCCGATGTGGTTGACGAGGATCAACTCGCCCCCGGGCTTCAAGACACGCACGAATTCGTCGAGCGTGCCTTCGGGATCGGGCACGGCGGTGATGACATATTGCGCAACCACCGCGTCGAAGAAATTTTCAGGGAAGGCGAGATTCTTCGCGTCCATCACCGAGAGCACTTCGACATTGGAAAGCCTGAGCGCACGCACGCGTGCCTGCGCCTTGCGCAGCATCGGCTCGGAGATGTCGACGCCGCAGATTTTCGTGGTGCGCGCATAATCCGAGAGCGACAGGCCGGTGCCAACGCCGACGTCGAGGATGCGGCCGCCGATGCGGTCGGCCTCCGCGATAGTCGATTGCCGTCCGGCGTCGAACACCTTGCCGAACACGAGATCATAGACCGGCGCCCAGCGGCCATAGGCCTTCTCGACCCCGGCCCGCGAGATGTCTGCTGCCATGCCCCCTGCCCCGGATACTTAAAACGAAAAGAGTCTTGGTTGAATTGATGAAGGCCGCGGGCTCAGTCCACCTCTCCCATAGGGCGAGCTCGCATCGCATCGGAAGATGCGATCCGGGTGAGGGGTTGCGGTCTCAATCACAGCCGCGGCCCCTCACCCGGATTGCAATGGACGATGCTTCGCATCGCCAGCCGCAATCCGACTTCTCCCCTCCGGGGAGAGGTGGACCCAGACCGACCGGTTGTGCTTGATATCGTCATCCGTCAGCCGCGGACCGCCTCAGCAAGCGGCCTTGCCGTACTGCTCGCAAGCTTTGCCGCGGCGCTCTGAATAAAACCGCCGCCGAGCACGCGCGCCTGTCCGCCAGGTGCGTCGTAGAACACGCAGGCCTGGCCCGGCGAGACGCCCTCCTCGCCGGCGACGAGCTCGACCTCGTAATGACCATTGCCGCCGCGCAGCCACGCCGGCTGGGGGCTGCGGGTCGAGCGCACGCGCACGAACATTTCGAGGCCGCCGCCGATCGCGCCGTCGATGTCGCCATCGCCGATCCAGTTGACGTCGCGCAGCACGATGCGGTGCATCTTGAGGGCATCGCGCGGACCGACCACGACGCGGCGGTTTGCGGCATCCAGCCGCACCACGAACAGCGGCGCGGTTGCCGCGATGCCGAGGCCGCGGCGCTGGCCGACGGTGAAATTGGCGATGCCGTTGTGCTGGCCGAGCACGCGTCCGTCGAGATCGACGATGTCGCCGGGATCCATCGCGTTCGGCCGTAGCCGGGTGATGATGTCGGTGTAGCGCCCGGTCGGCACGAAGCAGATGTCCTGGCTGTCGTGCTTGTCGGCGACCGCGAGCCCAAACCGGCGCGCGAGCTCGCGCGTCTGCGGCTTGGTCATGTCGCCGAGCGGAAAGCGCAGGAAGCCGAGCTGCTCGCGCGTGGTCGCGAACAGGAAATAGCTCTGGTCGCGGTCGCTGTCGGCTGCGCAAACCAGCGCGCGTGAGCCGTCATTGAGGCGGCGCGAGGCGACGTAATGGCCGGTGGCGAGCGCGGTGGCGCCCAGTTCGCGCGCGGTCTTCAGGAGATCGCGGAACTTGACCGAACGGTTGCACTCGATGCACGGCACCGGCGTCTCGCCGAGCGCGTAAGAGTCGGCAAAGTTGTCGATGACGGATTCGCGAAAACGGTCCTCGTAGTCGAGCACGTAATGGGGAATGCCGAGCTTGGCGGCGACGTCGCGGGCGTCGTGGATGTCCTGGCCGGCGCAGCAGGCGCCCTTGCGATGGGTCGCGGCACCATGATCGTAGAGCTGGAGCGTGATGCCGACCACGTCGTAGCCCTCAGCCTTGAGCAGCGCAGCCGTCGTCGAGGAATCGACGCCGCCCGACATGGCAACGACGACCCTGGTATCCTCAGGACGGCCTTCGAGATCCAGATTGTTGAGCATCGGCCTTAGGTTCTGACGGCAGCGCGCGGCGCATCCGCGATTTCTTGCTTCTCGCGGGACATCGGCGATCCTCGGGAACTTCAGTTCCCGAAAGGCACGAGGGCCCCCGGTCGAAAGCGGCTGAGAGTGACCTCTTTAATATAGGCCGCATTCCGGTGAAGCAATCACGCGGGCGGCCAGCTGAGGGCAATTCTTGCCGGGCAGGCAGAAATGACGGAGTCGCGGCATGCGCGCGGCGGCCGCCCCGCTTGCTCAAGACATTGATTTTGCTGCCGAAACACACAGGAAGGGACCCTGGCCCGCTCCTTGCTACCCCTCATGCCATAGAAGTTTCCAAGGGGTCGCCTGTGGTTGGTCGGACGTCAGATGTCATGGCAAGCGTGCAAGTTCAAAGCGCGCAGCAGAAGCCTGCCCGGTCGCAAGCCGCGAAAGACACGTCCGCGGCCGATTCCTTCGGCTCACTGGTCGACAGCAACACCCAGGCGATCAGCAACAATACAGGCTCGCACGCGCAGGACACCGTGCCGCGCCGGAGCGACTCTGCTTCGTCGCCCTCCTCGGACAGAAATGCGCGCGACACCTCGTCCGCGGACGATCCCTCGCAGAGCAGGGCGAGTGATGGCGCCGAAGCGTCGGCGCCCGCCAAGACCGATGACGAGAACGACAAGACGAGCGACACGATGACCGATCCGGCCAAGGACGCCGGCAAGACCAAGGACAAAGCGGAGGCCTCCGACGCCAAATCGGCGGACACGTCCGACGAGACCAAGGGGGACAAGACCGACGGCACCGACACTCTTACCGCCGCCGTCGATGCGGCTAGCGCCGCAACGACCGATGCGAGCCCGATCGCCGTGCCCGATCCGAACGCGATCGTCGTTGCCGCCCCGGTCGTGCCAGTCGATCCGGCTGCGAACCAGGCCACCAACTCGGCCTCCCCCCTGACCATCGCCGCCGCCGGCCTCGCCGCCAGCGCCTCCACCGCAGCACAGATCCAGGGCGCCAAGACCGACATCGCCACCGCGGGCGACAAGAGCGCCAAGACCGCGAGCGCCAAGGTCGATGCGAACACCACGACCACGCTCGGCGAGACCGCGACCGGCACGAGCGAAGCCATCGCGACCGATGCGAAAGCCAATGGCGGCCTGATCGCCGTGGACCAGGGCACGCCGAAGACCTCGTTCAAGGCCGCGGCCACGGCGCAGGCTCAGACCGACATCTCCGATATCGGCCAGGGCACCGGTAAGGCGAACGCCGCCACGCCGCCAGCAGCGGGCGCAGCGACCCTCGACGCCGCCGCGCATCCGCAGGCCGTCAAGGCGCAGGCAAATGACGGAACGGCTGACGCCAGGGCAGCCGGCACCGAGCGCACCGCTGATGCGGCATCCGGCGCGTCCCCCACGCACGCTCATGCGGGGCCGCAGGCGACTGTCGCCCCGACGGATACCAGCGCACAAGCCACCTCCGCGGTGCAGGCGCCGCTGACGAATACCACCTCGGCTGCGACCGCATCGACCGCGACGCTCACCGCGACCGCGGCAAGTCACACGGCGGTGCCGATCAGCGGCGTCCCGATCGAGATCGCGGCCGCGATACGCGCCGGCAAGTCGCGGTTCGACATCAGCCTCGATCCGATCGATCTCGGCAGGATCGACGTCCGCATCAATGTCGACCGCAACGGCCAGGTCACCTCGCATCTCACCGTGGAGAAGCCGGAGACGCTGCAAATGCTGCGTCAGGACGCGCCGCAACTGCAGCGCGCGCTCGACGATGCCGGCTTCAAGACCGGCAGCAACGGGTTGTCCTTCAGCCTGCGCGACCAGAATTCATCTAACCAGAACTCCGGCCAGGACAACAACAATGGCGGCAATGCCCGCCGGCTGATCATCAGTGAGGACGAAACCGTTGCAGCAGTGCCCGTCGGGCGCAGCTACGGCCGCATGCTCGGATCGAGCAGCGGCGTCGACATCAGAGTGTAAGGAGTATTCGACATGGCCACCACGAATGCCGCCACCGCCCCTTCCGTCGTCTCCGGGACGACCGACATCCCCAAGTCCTCGTCGAGCTCGAGCCTGGGCTCGTCCACCGGCGCGACGCTCGCCGGCAATTTCCAGACGTTCCTGACGCTGCTGACGACGCAGCTGCAGAACCAGAACCCGCTCGATCCGCTCGACACCAATCAGTTCACCCAGCAGCTGGTGCAGTTCGCCGGCGTCGAGCAGCAGCTCAAGACCAACGATTCGCTGGCCCAGCTCGTCACCCTCCAGCAGACCACGCAGGCAACCCAGGCGCTGGGCTTCGTCGGCAAGACCGCCTTGGTCGACGGCTCGACCGCGACCATGAAGAACTCGTCGGCGACCTGGCATCTCAACGTGCCCTCCGATTCGACCGTCGACATCACCGTCGCAAATGCCAGCGGTCAGACCGTGTTCACCGGCAAATATACCGCCGCCGCCGGCACCGACATCCCCTTCACCTGGAACGGCATGGGCAATGACGGCACGCAATGGCCCGACGGCAAGTACACGATCTCGGCCACGGGCAAGGATATAGCGAACAACAATGTCGGCATCGCCGCGCAGGTGCAGGGCACGGTATCGTCGGTCGACCTGACCCAGTCGCCGCCGCTGCTCACCATCGACGGCGCCAGCTACACCCTGAGTCAGGTCAAGAGCATCATCGCCACCGCCAGCAATTAAGAGAGGTGCCGCTACACACTGGGTGTCGTTCCGGCGAAAGACACGACCTTGCCGCGTGATCTATCGATGAGGTCCTGGTAGCAGCACCGCAAAAGACTTTCTCTCCAGGAGTCCTCGCCAAGCTGCTGGGGTCGCGGCCTTCGCCGGGACGACAATTCGGGGCCTCCCAACCCCGCGCTCAGGCCTCGTTCGTTAGTAAAGCATTTACGAATGCTCCCTGACCGGCCTGGACGCCCCCGTCCCGCCCGCGGAGACGAGCGCGTTCCAGCCAGTTTCAACGAGAATTGTATTGAAGCCTTAGGCTTAGCGGATTTTTAAGCCGCGACGCGTAGGGTTACTGGCGTGAGTTCAGTGGTTGAGAGTTTGTGAGTACGCCATGACAGAACCCCATCGCCCGAGGGTAAAATACGTCATCGGGCCGGACGGCAGTCCGTTGACGATCGCGGATCTGCCTGCACCCGGCACCAAACGCTGGGTCATCCGCCGCAAGGCCGAGGTCGTCGCCGCCGTCCGTGGCGGACTTCTCTCCCTCGAGGAGGCCTGTAGCCGTTATACCCTGACGGTCGACGAATTCCTCTCCTGGCAGTTTTCCATCGACCAGCACGGTCTGGCGGGTCTTCGCACCACCCGCATCCAGCAATATCGCCAGTAAGCGATCCGGAAATCTGCGGCTTTTGACGAAAATCGGCCTCGCCCTGCGAGGCCGATTTTTTTCATGACGTTAACTTTTGTCCGACCTCTTAACCGTCGTTAACCATATCGAAACCATCACCTAGGCAATAATTGCCCACTCGGCCTTTCCAGTGAAAGCGGCCGAAGCTGGTTGGGGCGGTTGCTTGCAAGGTCTTGCGGACTTTTTGAAAAGTATCGGAGCCGCCCGATTCGGGGCGATGATCGCGGTCACCGCCGCGCTCATCGGCTTTTTCGCGTTCGTCATCATGCGCGTGACCACGCCGCAGATGACGACCCTGTTCACGGACCTCAGCGTCGAGGATTCCTCGGGCATCATCAAGGACCTGGAACGCCAGGGTATCCCGTTCGAGATCCGCAACGAGGGCTCCATCATCATGGTGCCCAAGGACAAGGTCACGCGCCTGCGGATGAAGCTCGCCGAGGGCGGCCTGCCGAAGGGGGGCGGCGTCGGCTACGAGGTGTTCGACAAGTCGGACGCGCTCGGCACCACCTCTTTCGTCCAGAACATCAATCACCTGCGCGCCCTGGAGGGCGAGCTCGCCCGCACCATCCGCGCCATTGACCGCATCCAGGCCGCCCGCGTCCACCTCGTGCTGCCCGAGCGCCCGCTGTTCGCGCGCGAGGCGCCAGAGCCGTCGGCCTCGATCGTGGTCCGCGTCCGCGGCTCGCTGGAAGCCCAGCAGATCCGCGCCATCCGCCACCTCGTCGCCTCCGCCGTCAACGGGCTGAAGCCGCAGCGAGTCTCAATCGTCGACGAGGCCGGCCAGCTGCTCGCCGACGGCGCCGCGACCGATCCGGAGCAGGCGGTCGGCGACGAGCGCCGCATCGCCTTCGAGAAGCGGATGCGCAAGCAGGTCGAGGACATCGTCTCCTCCGTGGTCGGCTCGGGACGCGCCCGCGTGCAGCTCTCCGCCGATTTCGACTTCAACAAGGTCACCCAGACCTCGGACAAATTCGACCCCGAAGGCCGCGTGCTGCGCTCGAGCCAGACCCGTGAAGAGCAGAGCATGACCGCCGACAACAACGGCCAGGTCACCGTCAGCAACGAGCTGCCCGGCAACCAGCAGAACAACGGCGTCGCGGCCAAGGACCAGAGCAAGAAGAGCGAAGAGACCAACAATTACGAGATCTCCCGCATCACCAAGACCGAAGTGACCGAGGCCGGCCGGGTGAACCGCATCTCGGTCGCGGTGCTGGTCGACGGCATCTATTCCAAAAACGACAAAGGCGAGCTCGCCTATCAAGACCGCACCAAGGAGCAGCTCGACCGCATCGCAGCGCTGGTGCGCTCGGCGATCGGCTTTGACCAGAAGCGCGGCGACCAGGTCGAGGTCGTCAATCTGCGCTTTGCCGACGCCCCCTCCACCGCGCCGATCGGCGAGCCTGGCGGCTTCCTCGGCATGCTCCAGTTCACCAAGGACGATGTCATGTACTTCGTCGAGCTCGGCGTGATGATGCTGCTCGGCCTGGTCGTGCTGTTCCTGGTGATCCGCCCGCTGGTCAAGCGCATCCTGGCCTCCGACGAGATGGCTGCTGCAATCTCCGGCGTGCTCAGCGGCCCGGCGAGCTCCGAAGAGGCCGTGCCCGCCGGCCAGCCGCTCCTGCCGAACGCCGCCGCAAGCGCGATCGACGTCGCCACCATCCAGGGCCAGGTCCACGCCCAGTCTGTTCATCGCGTCGGCGAGCTCGCCGAGCGCAATCCCAACGAAACCGTCGCCATCATCCGCCAGTGGCTGACCGAACCCGCGAAATAACCCCAGCCAACTGAATCAAAAAGTGATCTGACATGGCCGCCGCATTGCAAAACGCCAACAGCAACGACATCACCAGCGTGATCTCCACGCTCGGTCAGCGGGCCAACACCCGTGCCAAGGACGGCAGGCCGGCCGAGCAATTGTCCGGACCGAAGCGCGCCGCGATCCTGATGCTGGCGCTGGGCGAGCAATATGGCGGCAAGATCTGGTCGCTGCTCGACGACGACGAGGTGCGCCAGCTCTCGCTGGAGATGTCGACGCTCGGCACCGTCGAGGTCGACACCGTCGAGGACATGCTGCTCGAATTCGTCTCGCGCATGTCGGCCTCGGGCGCGCTGATGGGCAATTTCGACGCCACTGAGCGGCTGCTCCAGCAGTACCTGCCGCCGGAGCGCGTCAACGGCATCATGGACGAGATCCGCGGCCCCGCCGGCCGCAACATGTGGGAAAAGCTCTCCAACGTGCAGGAAGAGGTGCTCGCGAACTATCTCAAGAACGAATATCCGCAGACCATCGCGGTGGTGCTGTCGAAGCTGAAGCCGGAGCACGCCGCCCGTGTGCTCGGCATCTTCCCCGAGGAACTCGCGCTCGACGTCGTCAACCGCATGCTGAAGATGGAAGCGGTGCAGAAGGAGGTGATCGAGAGCGTGGAGAAGACGCTGCGCACCGAGTTCATGTCCAACCTGTCGCAGACCCGCCGCCGCGACGCCCACGAGGTGATGGCGGAAATCTTCAACAATTTCGACCGCCAGACCGAGACCCGCTTCATCACGTCGCTGGAAGAGGACAACCGGGAATCGGCCGAGCGCATCAAGGCGCTGATGTTCACCTTCGACGACCTCGTCAAGCTGGATTCCGGCTCGGCCCAGACCCTGATGCGCAACGTCGACAAGGACAAGCTCGGCGTCGCGCTCAAGAGCGCCAACGAGGACGTCCGCAGCTTCTTCTTCGGCAACATGTCATCGCGCGCGGCCAAGATGCTCCAGGACGACATGGCGGCGATGGGCCCCGTGCGTCTGCGCGATGTCGACGAGGCGCAGGCGCTGCTCGTCAACCTCGCCAAGGACCTCGCCGCCAAGGGCGAGATCATGCTGACCAAGAACCGCGCCGACGACGAGCTGGTGTACTGATGGGCGCTCCGGCAAAATTCCTGTTCGATACCGACTTCGCCGCACCCGAACGCACGAGCCGCGAGAAGCCCGCGACGGCGTCCGAGATCGCCCAGAAGATCGCGGAAGCCGAGGCACGCGCCTATCAGGACGGCTTTGCCGCCGGCCAGCGCGAGGCCAAGGCCGAGAGCGACCGCCGCGTTGCGCTGGCCATGGAGGAGATCAACATCGCGATCCGGGGCATCGCCTCCGGGATCGGCAACATCGAATCCAAGATGGAGACCGAGGCTGTCGACGTCGCGGTCGCGGTGGCCCGCAAGCTGTGCGCCGATCTGGTCGCCGCCGAGCCGCTCGGCGAGATCGTTGCACTCGTCAAGGACTGCTTCTCGCATTTGGTGGCGACGCCGCATCTCGTCGTCCGCATCAACGACGCGCTCTACGAAGCTGCGCGCGACAAGATCGAGCGGCTCGCCAAGCAGAGCGGCTTCGAGGGCCGGCTGGTGATCCTGGCCGAGCCGGAGATTGCCACCGGCGACTGCCGGATCGAATGGGCCGATGGCGGCGTCGTGCTGGAGCGCGGCGCCATCGCGGCCAAGATCGACGAAATGGTCGGACGCTACATCGCGTCCCGCAGGGGGAATTAAGCCATGAGCGACACCGACGGACAGGTCCCGCTGCCCGATCTCAACGGCCCGATGCCGCCGACCGGTACCGATGTCGGCTACACCGAGGACGAATATGCCTCGCGCGTTGCTGCCGACCTCGAAGCCGTGTTCGACGTGCCGGTGCAGGTCTCGGCCGTGCTCGGCCGCTCCAAGATGGACGTCGGCGAGCTCTTGAAGCTCGGGCCCGGCACCGTGCTCGAGCTCGATCGCCGCGTCGGCGAGGCCATCGACATCTACGTCAACAACCGGCTCGTCGCCCGCGGCGAGGTGGTGCTGGTCGAAGATAAGCTCGGCGTGACCATGACCGAAATCATCAAGACCGAACGCGGTTAGCACAAATAAAGACAATGACGCGCAACGGCGCGACCAGACGGACAGGAGACTGACATGCGGCTTCTCATCGTTGGCACCTTGAAGGGCCAGCTCACCACGGCCACCAAGATCGCGATGGAGAACGGCGCCACCGTGACCCATGCTGAGGATCACGAGCAGGCGATGCGCGTCCTGCGCAGCGGCAAGGGGGCCGACCTCCTGCTGGTCGACGTCGCGCTCGACATCCGCGACCTCGTGATTCGGCTGGAGGCGGAGCACATCCACGCTCCGATCGTCGCCTGCGGCATCACCAACGACGCCCGCGCCGCGGTCGCCGCGATCCATGCCGGCGCCAAGGAATACATCCCGCTGCCGCCGGATCCGGAGCTGATCGCGGCGGTGCTGGCTGCCGTTGCCAACGATTCCCGCGAGCTGGTCTATCGCGACGAGGCGATGGCCAAGGTGATCAAGCTTGCCCAGCAGATCGCAGGCTCCGACGCCTCGGTGATGATCACCGGCGAGTCCGGCACCGGCAAGGAAGTGCTGGCCCGTTACGTCCACACCCGCTCGGCCCGCGCCAAGCGTCCGTTCATCTCGATCAACTGCGCCGCTATCCCTGAGCATCTGCTGGAATCCGAGCTGTTCGGCCACGAGAAGGGCGCCTTCACCGGTGCGATCGCCCGCCGCATCGGCAAGTTCGAGGAGGCGACGGGGGGCACGCTGCTGCTCGACGAAATCTCGGAGATGGACGTCCGCTTGCAATCGAAGCTGTTGCGCGCGATCCAGGAGCGCGTGATCGATCGCGTCGGCGGCACCAAACCTGTCGCCGTCGACATCCGCATCATCGCGACCTCGAACCGCAATTTGGCTGAGGCCGTGCGCGAAGGCACGTTCCGCGAGGATCTGCTGTTCCGTCTCAACGTCGTCAATTTGAAGATCCCGCCGCTGCGCGAGCGCCCCGCCGACATCCTCGAGCTCGCCCAGCACTTCGTGAAGAAATATGCCGAGGCCAACGGCGTGCCGCTGCGCCCGATTTCGGCGGAGGCGCGCCGCGTGCTCTCCACCAACCGCTGGCAGGGCAACGTCCGCGAGCTCGAAAACACCATGCATCGCGCCGTGCTGATGGCGCAGGGCGACGAGATCGGCGCCGACGCAATCATCACGCCGGACGGTGACCGCCTCGACCTCGCCAGGACCGCGCCGGCCGTGGCGCATGCGACGATGGCCGCCGAGCAGGTGACACGTGCGCTCGTGGGGCGCACCGTCGCCGATGTCGAGCGCGACCTCATCCTGGAGACGCTGAAGCACTGCCTCGGCAACCGCACCCATGCCGCCAACATCTTAGGAATCTCAATCCGCACGCTGCGCAACAAGCTCAACGAATACGCCGACGGCGGCATTCCGATCCCGCCCGCAGGCACCCCGGGCGAATATCCGCGCATGCCGATGGTAGGGGCGTAGGGCGGCGCTCACGCTGATCGAGAATGTAGATGCCCGGGCCCGCCCCGGGCACTTTGTTTGATGCAGGCTGCCAACCTCGTCACTGCGAGCGCAGCGAAGATTCCATGGGGGTGGATAGCGACCAAGTCTGAGGCCAGACTGAGGTTGCATCCATTCAACCTGGAGACGACGATGTTGCTCGATCATCCTGTC
>NZ_JADPKL010000095.1:0-34799 GCF_023073935.1 Bradyrhizobium sp. 147
GGCATCGGGGCATTCCTTGAATCATCGCAAAGTCCTTCTCGCAAAAGAACTTTCGCTGATTCGCGCCCCGATGCGCCTCAATACTGTGAGAAATGCGGGCTAGCTGGAGCTGCTCGACCGTGCTGTCCTCCCAGATCGTCAGGTTTGGCCGCGCCCGCGTCGCTGGGTCGAGATAGCCGGCGGCGGAGACACGCCGGTCGTCGCCGTTGGAGAACGCCGGCGGACAAATGCCGTCCTCGAATTCGGCGTTCTGGTCCTTCAGGAACGGCAAACCCGCTGACAGCGCTTCGCCCACGGCCTTGCCGAACTGCGGCACGGCCTCGCGCGATGCTACGGATCGGGATCGGGCCGCTCTTGCGTGCAGCGGGCCGCCGAAATCCAGATGGCTCTCGAGCTTGAGGAAATATGGCAGCACGTCGGTCCAGCCCCAGCCGCGCGCACCGAGCTCGTGCCATTCGTCGTAGTCGCGCGGCAGGCCGCGGTTCGCCGACTGCACGTTGATGTTGGAGCCGCCGCCCATCACCCGCCCCTGCTCATAGGCGCGGACGACCGGCTTGCCCTCGGAATTACGGCCCGCCGCCGCCGACAGCCCGGCCAGATCTACCTTGCCACCGAAGAACAGCGGCACCGGATAGCTGTCGAGAATCTCCGCAGGCGTCCCTTCGGGCGGCGTGTCCATTCCGGCTTCGATGCGGAAAGCCGATTGGCGAGCACGCAGCCCGCCGACCTGCCACCAACGATCACGTCCTCGAAATGCCGCCCGTCCATTCCCGTCCCTTCGCGCAATTCGATGGACCGGGGCGGCGGCTTGTGCGGCCGCGTCGTTTTTGGCTCAGCGGAAGTTACCCTTGGTTTCGGGGATGACGATCGCCCCGATCAGGTAGATCACGAACACGCCGACCGCGAAATAAGCCAGCGACAGCGGGATCTGGGCCGGGCTGGCGCTCACCAGCGAGACGAAGGTCGGCATCATGCCGCCCAGCGCAAAGCCGATGGCCCTCGTGGCAATATTGGCTATGGCAATGGGGGCGGTGAGGGCAGCCCCAACGGCAAACCTGATACGGATCGCTGACAGCCCGAGGAACGCTCTGCCGATGGCCAAGTTTTCCAAATGCCCTTCCCCAAGGGCATTCGCAGTCCGGCCCCAGCTTCATCCCCATCGCCCCCCGGAGCTGGGGCCATTTTTTGATATCCGAAACGAGAAATGAACGGGCCGCCAATTGGGGCGGCTCAGTTCTTCGTTAGGGGCTTCTTTAGCTCCTCGGCGGCCATCTCAATATCAACCGGGGGCAACTCGCCCGTGCGGTCCTTCAGGTCGGCCGCTCGCTGGATCAATCCCGCGGGTCCTTTGTTGTTTTGGCCATTCGCAGCAGCGTTGCTGCGGCCTCTCGGGCGAAAGGAGGTGTAACGCGGCACGTCTTTTTCCCATCGAAGTCCCGTGGGAGGAGTCAGAACCCGGACTGCGTTCCGGTGCATTGTACAAAAATGTACACAGGCGTCAAAAGGGCCTCAGCTCCGGGGCTGGCGCCGAGCTGAGGCCCTTGGTCGGCATCACGTCCACCAAGGCGTGATCTGGAAGAACCAACTTAGTTCTCTGGTGCCTAGTCAGCTGGGATCGGTCGCCGAACCACCCCTGAGGCAACCCCTACTTGCAGCGGCGTCAGCGTCCAGAGCGTCGCACCCAGGAGCAAATAGGGTGGCACGCGAATGCGTCGTTCCGCCAGTGGATCAAACTGCGTGTGTGCACTTCGAGCAGACGACTGGTTCGCGCAGCCAGACCAGCTCTTCGAAAGAAAGCCGCCAGTAATCGCTTTGGCCGGACCTCGCGCTCAGCTTGCGCGATGGTAATAAAGGAGTGCCGAGGGCAGCGTTCGGGTCATTCGTCGATTTGGCCGTGTTCTCGGCACGTCCGCCTCACCTGCTGACGTGCCGAGCGCGGCAGCGATCTTCACCATTGGGCCAAATGCGGCGGCTAGAAATCAAGCAGGCTTTGAGCCCCGATCGGGACCCGGCGCCGCCGTCCTCCGGGCGCGTGCCCAGATAATGCCATGAACCTGAACAAGCCTGTCGCCGCTTCGCGCATCACGCACGCGACCTAGATCGGTTTGCTCGAACCCAAGGGGTGGGACATGAGGTACGTCACCGGACTTCTTGTGGCAACTCTGCTAATCCTAAATGTGTCAGAGGCAAGTTCTGCAGTACGCATCACGAATGATCGAGGCGGTCTGATCGCGAGTTACATCGTTAAATATCAGCGCCTAGCCTCATCGGGCGAATCCGTGATCATCGATGGTCTCTGTGCCTCTGCGTGCACCATGGTTCTCAGCGCGCTCCCTCACGATAAAATCTGCGTAACTTCGCGTGCGACGCTCGGCTTCCATGCGGCCTGGAATTACGGCGCCAGTGGGCGCGCCTTCACTGATCCCGAATCAACCTTGCTGCTGTACTCGACCTATCCCACCTCGGTTCGCCGCTGGATCGCTCGCAGGGGTGGACTGACTCCTCACACTATCTTTCTGAGCGGAAAGCGTCTGCAAGAGATGTATCGATCGTGCTGATCACGACACGCGGCAGCTATGACCTTACGGACCGCGGTGCCGCGAAAGATCGGGCTAATGACCGCAGAATGCGAAACCAGAAAGCTAAGCCTGCGGAGAAGAGTGCTGTGCTCAAAGGCATAACCGCCACAGCATGAGGGCGAGTGCGAGGGCTTTATGCTGGGCTGAAAAACGGGAGGTATGGCGGCTCGCTCCGCGTAGCGGACGCCAGGGGGGGCCGAGCGCACCCTGCTCGCGGCGATTCCAGCCGGCTTCTCCCTGGCTGACCTCGCCGAAGCCCTGTTCGCCGCCGCGATCGCGGGCGCTCGCCGACACCTGGCACTCGCTCGACTTCGTCAACAAGGCGTTCGAGTGCCTCGACCTGAGCGGCTGGCCATCCGCGGCGGCTCTGCTGCCGACCGTCGTCGGGCAGATGGTCGCGGCCCGTGGCGCCGACGAATCGACGGCTTGGCGCCAGCCCGTTGATCTTGTGTCGTGTGAGCGGTCAACCAGCCAACTCGCGGACCTGTTCGCTGCCGGACCCGACGCGCGTGACTTGTCGGACCACGCCGCGCATAAGTGGAGGCATTTTTTGGCGTTCGAATAAGCCAAGGCCACCGTGGGCGCCGGCGCGTTCCCAAGTGGCAAAGCATCCATTTCAGAACTGCAATCATTTTTGTGAGGCGGCGCTCGTTGGATGATGGTTAGCTTGAAATCACACCGGCCGTGTATCTTTGATCCCGATCTATTTTGGCCCGGCGCGTTAACTGAAAAGACCGCCTTCGGGCGGTCTTTTTCCGTCTCGGACTGTCTCGTTGCCTATCAAAAGCGTCGCTAATCTACGATACTTGAAGGCGCGGTGCTGCGCGCGACGGGTCCGCGGCCAACCTCGAGCGGCTTCGCGCGCTCGCGGAAAGGCATTCGGCTCGCTCGGGACGATCTGCACAAGAGCCGCAGTGATCAGGACCTCCGCGGAGGCCTGCACCGCCATACCGGCGCTACCTTCATAGGCATCAGCATCTCCTTCGCCACTGAGCGGCATTTTGGACGGGTAGATGCTTGCGCGGCCTTGACACTGGTGATGGGCGCGATCGATTCACCCATAATCTCCCGCCCTTTGCGTCGACTCTGGCCAGTCCGCCGTTGCAACGACCTCTTGAAATTCTGCGACTTCGGTCGGATACTCGATCGAGGTCCTTGGCCACCAGCAATCCGAGGAGGACGATCATGGCAATCCAGATCGTGATGGACCGCAGCGGCGACTGCCGAAATTATTTCAATGAGGACGACGCACAAGAACTGGCAAGAGCGGAGCAGCGGTTCTACGAACTCACCAACGCCGGCTTCACCGCGGCGGTCCGCACCGGCCCAGGTCAGGTCTCGCAGATCAGATCGTTCGACCCGACTGCGAAGGAAACTGTCTTCTTCCCCAGATTGGTCGGCGGATAACTGGGACAGTCATGTTCGGCTTTCAACCGTCGCGGGGCGGCCGCTCCCGAATGAAAGCGGTGAGAGCGCTCTTCATCAGGCACGGCGCCGAGGGGACGCCTGAGGGCCGGTCGCTGCGGCTCTTGCGGGAATGGCTATCGCCGACGCAGCGGGAGCAGTTCGCCAGGAAGGGCTACTTCGAGGTGATTGGGAGCGACAGCGGAATGCGATACAGGATCCACGCCGGGGCCTCCGTTAACGTGTGTCAGATCGACGAGAGAGGTCGCCAGCAGTTGGGATTATGTTTTATGCCGATCGGCGCTCTGCCGATCGGAGACGTCATGCTCGCACAGAAGATCGCGCTGGAAACATGCGAGAGTGAAGTGCGCAGTTTGGCCCGGAGGTTCGCGCCCAACGGTTTCCATTTCAGGCAAGCACGGCCGCTCGGGTAAGGGCTCACGTCGCCCGTTTTCCGCGGCGGCTTGGCGCGGGCTTCTTTGCTGCCGCTTGACCGCGACGCGAGATCATTCTCTACAGTATCGCCAAGACTACGCCGCCGTTGGGCCATGCGCGGCGTACTCCACACCCGGAGATGTCCGCCCCCGGTTGCCGGCGACCTGCGTCGCGGTTCGATCTACCTGAGCCCCTCAACTGCTCTCGCCTGTGGCAGTGGCAGACACCAGCGAAGCTAAAGCTTACGGTAAGTGACGTGCGCCATCGCAAACGGGATGCGAGCACGGCCAGCACGGCCGCGGACCATGCAAGCTCGTTCATCGATTCCATAAAACCAATGATCGAAATTCAGCTTGAACGATTTACCGTCCCCTTGCGGTGTATCGCGCGTGTATTTCCAATGGAATGCACAACCGGCTTGCTCCCCAATGGCCTCACCTTCCAGTCGGTTTTCCAAGCCGGTGTACTTGCCTTCCTCACCCTTTCGGATCGTCCAATGCAGAGTGTCGCTATGTCCATCGTCAAATGTATATGCCTCGACGAACAGCACTGTATCAGTGTCCGCATCTAGTTCGCCGTGACCAGCAATCGTTGCGCGCTTCAGTAGTCCGCCAACCAGACTTTCTAGCACTGCCCAACCTTCTAGCCGCCCGACAAAAAACCGTTCAGGAAGAAACAGCGGCGCTGTCCCTCTAAAAGCATCGATCGCCATTGGTAAACCCTTCGAAATGCATCTAACGAACTAAATCTGCTTTCTCCGGCTGGTTCCTAGCTGGCACGGGAATATGCTCGCCGAGATGACTTTGGCGTCTTTCCATCCGTGAGCGATGCCGACATTGAACTCGTGAGCGTAGTCCCTCACTAAACGCTCGCGGTGCTGCAGCAGCGCAAGAGCGGGCTCTTCGATGAACATCGACGGCGCCACCGCGGTGATCTATGGCGAACTCGGCTTCACCCCTCCGATGGCCCGCGGCATTTTCTGCCTGTCGCGCGCCCTCGGCATGCCTGGAAGCAGACCGGCCGCAAGGCGGCAACAAGGGGCCGATGCCAAACGATTCGGCCAGAACCCATCGCAGAGCGCAACTTCTCGAAGCGGGGCTTCGCGAACCACGGTCGCAGACGTGATCAATGCCGAGAAACATGCACGCCTGGAATTTGCTCACGTCGGTATGGACGACGGTGCCGCCACGTTGGATAGTCCAATCGTCCAAGCAACTCTGATCGCGTCCAGGGAGGCTCCATGCTCAAATCGCTCGACCCTCTTCTCAATGCAGACGTACTCTATGCCCTACGGTCCATGGGGCACGGCGATGATCTCGTCCTCTGCGACACCAATTTCCCCGCCGACTCCGTCGCCCGCCAGACCGTCCTGGGCCGGTTGTTACGCATCGACAGTGTCAGCGCTGGACGCGCCGCGCGCGCGATCCTGTCGGTGTTACCGCTCGACAGTTTTGTCGACAAACCGGCGTCGCGCATGGAGATCGTTGGCCAGCCCGGCGAAATCCCCGAGGTGCAGCGCGAAGTTCAGGCCGCAATCGATGCCGCAGAAGGACGCTCCTTTCCTATGAGATCGGTCGAGCGATTTGCTTTCTATGAACTCGCCAAGAAATCCTATTGCGTGATTCAGACCGGCGAACGGCGCTTCTACGGCTGCTTTATCTTCAAGAAGGGCGTCATTCCGCCCGACGCCTGATCGAGCTCTGGCGGTGCTATATACGTCGGGGTGCCGACCCATGCTGCTCGGGAACCAACGCGTTCGCGCTCGCCGTGAATGCCGTCGACGCTGCACGTCATCCTCGGCTGATCATCCATCTTGCAGCGCGGTATCATCAACGGTGTCATCGCCATTCACGTCGATATCGTCAACTTCAAGCTTGCCTGCTTTCGTTGACTTTGGAGTGCGCCGTTGCATACTCGGCGCGGCCTCTTTGACCCCATCACGACGACATCGAATCCTGAGCCCCGGCCTCGATGTGCGGCGGCGCTTCAGGCTTCACATCAAGAAAGTCAAAAGGGAGGGTATCGCGGTGAAACAGAAAGATCATGATCGGCATCCCGCAATGCAGCCGAACCGGCGCACTGTGCTGAAGGGTGCGGCAAGCGCGGCAGCATTGGGCACGAGCGGCGCGCTCGGCACGTTCTCGGAACTCGCGCTCGCGCAAGCCAATCTGCGCGCGCAGATCACCCAAATCCCGGGTGTCGGCAAGGGTGCGCCGACGGATGCCGACTGGCAGAAAGTCGGTGAGCTCTGCCTCGGTCCGACCAAGGCGAGCGTCAAGGAAGGCGAGTTCAAGGGCGTCGAACTTTCCTTCATGGGGCTCAACAATCAGAACCTGCACAACCTGCTCTTCCGTGGCTTCCTGAAGCCATGGGAAGCCTATACCGGCGCGAAGATTTCCTGGATCGATCTCGCCCAGGCGGACTACAATCCGCGCTTGCAACAGGCGATCGCGACCGGAACGGTTGATTTCGACATTCTGGAGATGGGAGCGCCGTTCGAGGGCGACGTCTGTGGCAAAGGACTGGCGTCGGAGATGCCGGACTGGGTCAAGAAGCAGATAGATGTTGACGATTATGTCGATTACCTGAAGCCGCCGGTCGGAACGTGGAACGGCAAGACTTATCGCGTGACCATCGACGGCGACTGTCACAACTTCAACTACCGCACCGACGTCTTCTCCGATGCCACCCTTGCCAAGGCCTGGAAAGACGCGGGAAATTCGACCGAATGGGGCGTGCCAAAAACCTGGCAGCAGGTTCAGGCGGTGACGAAATTCCTTAAGGGCAAGAAGATCAAGAACCAGAACGCGTTCGGCTATCTCGACGCGCCAAAGCCTTGGGGCGGGTTCGGCTTCTATTTCCTCGGCAGCCGCGCCTCGGCCTATGCCAAGCATCCCGACGACAAGGCTTGGCTGTTCGACATCGACACGATGAAGCCGCGCATCAACAATCCGGCCTGGGTCCGCGCTATCCAAGACGTGATTGACGCGCTGCCGTTCGAACCTGCCGATCAGCTCAATGCGGATCCGAACACCACCGGCTTCCAACAATTTCTGGCCGGCATCGGCTCGATGATCCCCTGGTGGGGCGACATCGGCCAGGTGGCGAAGGCGAGCGACACCTCGGTAATCGGCGACGTCGTCGCCTTCGACATCCTGCCGGGCTCGGACGATGTCTACAACTCCAAGACCGGAAAGTGGGATAAGCTCTCGAGCGGCCCGAACCATGCGCCGAACTGCGCCTATCTCGGCTGGGGCGTCTATGTGATGGCCCGCGTCAATGGCGACGAGAAGAAGCACAAGGCGGCGTGGAGCGCGGCTGCGCATCTCGGCGGCAAGGATCTGTCGCTTTGGATGGTGATGTATCCTTCGGGCTTCCAGGCTCACCGCACCAGCCACTTCCAGTACGACGAATGGGTGGCGGCGGGCTACGACCGCAAATACATCACCTCCTACCTGAACTCGCAGCTCGCCTCCTACAATCATCCAAACCGCGCCGTGGAGCCGCGCATCCCCGGCATCTTCCAGTACTACAGCATCGCGGAAGATGAGCTCACCAAGATCTTCGCCGGCAAGGTTGACGCGCAAACCGGCGCGAACAACATCGCCGCCGCCTGGGAGAAGCTGACCGACCAGATCGGCCGCGAGCGGCAGATCGGGCTCTACAGGGCCTCCCTCGGCGTATAGCGGCGGCTGCGCGAACCCATCCACCCTCGGCTGGCACCTCCGGCGCCAGCCGAAGACTTGCCAGGCCACAGAGCCGGCGCAGCATGCGGCTCATCTCGATGCAGAATTCCGTACCCGTGAGCGACGACCTGCACTACCAGCCCGCGGCGAAGCGCGCGCGCGGCAGCAGGAAGATCGCCGGCCGCGCGCTCGTCCTGCTGGCGTCTCTCGGGTTCCTGCTTGTCCTCCTCATTCAGATCTTGCATACGACCGGCGCGATGACTGCCGGATTTTCCGATTGGCGGCCGATCCTCATCGCCTATGTCGTCTGGGCCGTTGCGCTTGGCGCCGGACAAGTTCTGACCCGCGGCGAGCGTGGCCAGCGCGCGCTGTTCCTGCTGCCAGCACTGTTCTTCACCGTCGCCGTCGTGATCTTCCCGACGATCTTCGGGATCTATATCGCCTCTCTCGACTGGAATCTGAGCTCGATCGAAGGGCCGCGCTTCAGCGGCTTCGACAATGTCAAGGGCATGCTGCACGACACCTATTACTGGAATGCGCTCGGCAACATGGTCTTTTATACCGCCGCGGTGCTCGGCGAATACGCGATTGCGTTCGGACTGGCGCTCTTGCTCAGTGCCGAGATCCGCGCGCGCAGATTCTTCCGCGTGGTCTTCCTGCTGCCGATGATGCTCAGCCCCGTCGCCGTGAGCTGGATGATCGGCAAGTCGCTGATGGAATATCGCTTCGGACCGGCGGCGACGCTGGCGCGCTATCTCGGCTGGGACAACCCGGCCTTCTTTGCCTCGCCGTGGATGGCGCGCTTCAGCATCCAGGCGATGGACGCGTGGGTCTCGATCCCTTTCATCATGATCATCCTTCTCGCAGGCCTGCAGGCGATGCCGAAGGAGGTGCAGGAGGCGGCGAAGGTCGATGGCGCGAATGGCTGGCAGTCGTTCTGGCACGTCACGTTTCCGATCATGCTGCCGGTTAGCATCACCGTCCTCATTATCCGCATCATCTTCAAACTGAAGCTCGCCGACCTCGTGATTAACGTCACCGCTGGTGGGCCGGGAGGCGCAACCGACACGGTATCGAGCTTCATCTACCGCGTCTACCGCGACCGCTCGAACGTCGGATACGGCACGGCGCTCGCTATGGTTTACCTGCTTATGATCATCGTGCTCCTGACCGTTCTGTTGCGCCTGTCCAAGCGCTGGACGCAGAAGGTCGTTTAGGGCTTCCGAACGGAGTTTCTCGATTGACTAGATCGACCTTGGCATTGAAGACCATTCGGAGGCGTCCGGCGGCCCCCCGCGCAAAGCGGACGCTAAGCCGGGTACTGATCTACGCAGCACTCCTGTTCTGGACGATTATCTGCCTATTCCCGATCTACTGGACCGTCACGACGTCGTTCAAATCGGCGGTCGACGTGACGCAAGCCCACTTGGTTCCCTGGGTCGATTTTCAGCCGGACTGGAAGGGATGGCGCTCGCTCGGCCTGTCGCCAGATACGCTGTTCGGAACCTCGACGGCACGCTCCGAATTCATGAATCGCTTCCTCAACAGCATCATCACCTCCGTCGGCGCATCCTTGCTGGCACTGATGCTCGGATCTCTGGCGGCCTACGGCCTGAGCCGCTTCCGCTACAAGTTCGCCTGGATGCGCAACGATGACATCCTGTTCTTCTTCATGTCCCAGCTGATCCTGCCGCCGGTCGTGCTCGCGCTGCCATTCCTTGTCCTCTACAAGGCATTGGCCCTGCTCGACACGCGACTTGGTCTTGTCTTGCTCTACACGCTCACCGTGCTTCCGATCGTCATCTGGATCATGCGCGATCAGTTCAATGCGATTCCTATCGAGCTCGACGAAGCCGCCTTCGTGGACGGCCTGTCGACCTGGGGCGCCTTCTTGCGGATCATTCTGCCGCTCGCTGTCCCCGGAATGATGGCCGCATTTATTCTCTCGCTGGTGCTGTGCTGGAACGAATATTTCTTCGCGGCGCTGTTGACGAGCACCGACGCGAAGACGCTCCCCGTCATGGTGGCGAGCCAGACTGGCTCGCAAGGCATCAATTGGTGGTCGATGGCGGCGCTGTCGACGGCGGCGATCGCACCGCTCGTCCTGGTCGGCATTTTCCTTGAGCGCTACATCGTCAGCGGCTTGACTACGGGAGCCGGAAAGTAGCCGGAGATCAAGCCCGGGCCCAGCCGCGTTGCGAACTCGGTCGCGCGACAGTACGGCTGAGTGTTACAGGAACGCGGTGACCGCGCAGAAAATCGGATTTTCGTGAGTTGGTACCGGGGGCCCGCCGCTACATCGCGATACCCACTATTTCGGAAGCCCTATTTTCTTATCGAAGGGCAGCCTAACTCGGCCGGCGGCATTTCGATAGTCCGCCGAAGCCCGCCGTTCGTGCGCGATCTTTCGCCGACTAAAATGGTCGCGAATAGATTCAAAACCCGGAGGCGCAACCACCGGTGCCGACATTCGGCACGTACTAGGAATGCGCGATTTTGGTCGGCGGGACATCGAGACGAACTGCAACACCCTTCAATTCGGGCTCGCGACCGGATAAACTTTCAACACCAGCGGATCATGCCCGCGGACGATGTGGTCCACGTCGGGTGCTGCCGCCCGCAGCTTGTCAAATCCTGCCAGCATGTCACCGACATGAAACGCCGTGGCGAACGGGCGCTCGCTGGTCATATTCTCGTAGAAGTGACTGACGTCGGAGGCAAGCACGACCGGCCCGCGGCGCGTGTTGACACGGACGTATTGAAGGCCGGCGGAATGCCCACCGGCGGCATGGACCGTCAGCCCGGGCGCGATCTCGGCGTCTCCATCGTAGAACAGCACCCGCCGCGCATAGTTCAGCCGCACGATTCCACAGACGTTCTCGACCTCGAAGGAATGTGAGAGACGCGGGTATTGCATGTAGCGCCCAGTGGCATAGGCGAGCTCGCGTTCCTGGAGATGAAATCGCGCGTTCGGAAACCGGTCGAAATTACCGGCGTGGTCGTAATGCAGATGCGTGAGGATCATTATCCCTGACGTCGGCTGCATCAATGTCGAAGGCGCGAAGCGTTGCAACCGGACAGTGCAGGAACGTGGGCTTGCGCTGCTTCGCGATCGCGGCGTTGAAGCCGATGTCGATGACGAAGACGCGTCCGCCTCCCCTGGCCAGCCACATGAAATAGTCCATCGGCATCGGGCCCGTCATGCGGGTCGCCGCCGATGAAGTGCTCGCTCCGCTGCGCGTCCCGCGTTGCGTAGCGGATGGCAAAGAGTTCGTATTCCGGGTCGGCCATAGGATCTTCCAATGGGGCAGCCGCGCGGCTAGGTGCCAGGCGCGTCGAGCTCGTTGAAGGCCTCGCGCGCGTTGCGAAAGGCGTCGATACCTGCGGGCACGCCGCAATAGACTGCGACCTGGAGCAGGATCTCCTTGATCTCCTCCTTGGTCAGCCCGTTCTTCAGCGCGCCCTTAACGTGCAGCTTCAGCTCGTGCGGGCGGTTCAGTGCGCCGAGCATCGCCAAATTGACGATCGAGCGCGTGCGCCGGTCGACGCCAGGCCGCGTCCACAAGGCACCCCAGCAGAACTCGGTCGACCATTCCGCCATCGTGCGCGTGAACTCGTCGGCACCCGCGATCGACTTGTTGACGTAGTCCTCGCCGAGCACCTCCTTGCGAACCTTGAGGCCTTTTTCGAACAGTTCGGTCTTGCTCATCATCGTCCCTTTCAGGTCTTGAGAAAGTCTAGTTGCAAGTTGTCTGGCGGGTCGCGGGCGGCGGGCGCAGCGATTGCAGGAGTTTACCGACGTCTTCAACCGCATCGAGCCGCCAGACAGCGTCGATGACGCGGTCCGCATCCCAATCGCTTCGAGCACTCCGTACGCGTTCGCGCAGCTTCTCTTCGATGTCGCGGTCCGACAGCGGCGCAGCCTGGCTGCCGCGCGGCGAGATCACGGTCTCGGTGAGCACCTCACCGGATGACAGGCGCAAGGCGACGCGCGCAGCGCCGTCCGGCATCTGAGCGTCGAGCTCCGCCCTCACCTTCTCTCGGATCCCCACGATATCGGGCCGGACCACGGTCTCGTAGACGAACTCGGTCACGCCCGCCGTGCCGAGCAGCAGTGCGCAGGCCGCGCAGTGATGGATGCTGACGCGCGCATCGCGCTCGTTTTTGACGGGACGATCGCCGCGCGCCAGCAGCAGCGCCGAGCCCTGCACCGTCACGGACTCGATCTGATCGACGTTGCGGCCCATCCGCTCGCGCAACATGAGGCAGGCGTCGATGACCGAATGGAACACGATGCCCGCGGGGTAGGGCTTGTAGGTATTTTTTGCGATTTCCCAGGTCTTGCCGAGGCCATCGAGCAATCGAGCGAGATCCGGCTCGTCACCCGTGGTGCGCGCCCAACCGAGCGGACCTTCGATGGCGCGCGGCGCGGCCTCATAGCCCTGTCGTGCTAGCAGAGCGGCGAACAACCCGTTGCGCGCCGCATTGCCGACGCTGACATTCTTGGCGGCGCTCGGCAGGTTCTCGACATTGCCGGCCGACTGGCTCGCCGCAACTCCGATCGCGTTCGCAATAGCTTCCGCAGGCAGGCCCAACAGCTTCGCACAGGCTGCGGCAGCACCAAAGATTCCGCAGGTGGAGGTGATGTGCCAGCCGCGCGCATAATGGTGCGGCGAGACCGAACTGCCGATGCGGCATTCCACATCGACGCCCAGAATGAACGCGGTCAACACCGCGCGCCCCGGCTGTTTTTGCGTCTCCGCAAGCGCGAATATGGCAGCAGCCACCGGCGCTGCCGGATGAATGATCGTCTCGGGATGGGTGTCGTCGAAATCGAGCAGATTGGCCGAGATGGCGTTGAGAAACGACGCGCATAGCGCGTCCATCAGCTCGGCGTGACCGATCACTGTCGAGGTCGCTGCGCCGCTAAACGGCGACAGCGTGCGCATCGCGGCAGTGACCACCGGATCGTGCGCGGAGCCGAGCGCGGTTGCGAAGAAATTGAGAATCGAGCGCCGCGCCTCATGGCTCTGCGCTTCCACGTCCGCCCATGACGAGGCAACGACGAAATCGGCGAGCGTCCTGCTCACACTCTGAATCGGATCTTGCGGCACGCGGGACGTCTTCCTCGTTTTCTTTCGACCTTATGCCGATCCGCGGCGAACTGTCGACCCTAAATGTTATGCTTGACAGCTTGTCTGACAATCATAACAATTCCGGCCGCTGGCGCGGGATCCCGCCACCACAGCGACGGCCGGGTCGGCCAGCCGGCGACAACGATTTGACAACGAAATCAAGAAGGCGCGCCCGTCACGGGATCGCGCGACAGGGAGTAGACGATGGCGGGAGAGATCCTCGGCGTGATCGGCACGGGCCGCATGGGCGGCCCCATGGCGGGTCGATTGATGGACGCGGGGTATTCGCTCGTCGTCTATGACACGCAGGCCGAGGCAACCCAGCCGCTGCTCAAGCGCGGCGCGCTGCTCGGCAAATCGCCGGCCGACGTCGCCTCGCGCGCCGACATCGTGCTCGCCAGCCTGCCGACGCCCGACATCGTCAAGGCCGTCGCTCTCGGCGAGGACGGCATTAGCAACGGCAACCGCGCCAAGATCGTCGTCGATCTCTCGACCTCCGGTCCCGGCGCGGCGAAGGTCGTTGCGGAAGGCTTGAGGGCCAAGGGCATGACGCTGGTCGATGCGCCCGTGAGCGGCGGCATCAAGGGCGCCGTGAACGGCACGCTGGCCGTAATGGTATCGTGTCCGCAAGCGACCTACGACACGGTGCAGCCGATCCTGAAGAATTTCGGCAAGCTGTTCTATACCGGCGACAAGCCAGGCGTGGCGCAGACGGCCAAGCTGGCCAACAATCTGATGGCCGCCGCCGCGCTGGTCATCACCTCGGAAGCCGTCGCCATGGGCGTCAAGGGCGGCGTCAACGCAAAGGTGCTGATCGACATCATCAACGCGAGCAGCGGTCGTAACAGCGCCTCCGAGGACAAGTTCCCCCGCTCGGTGCTGCCAGGCACCTTCGATTTCGGCTTCACCACGGGACTTTCCTACAAGGACGTTCGGCTCTGCGTGGACGAGGCCGAGGCGATGGGTGTGCCGATGGTCTGCGGCGCGGTTGTGCGGCAGATGCTCGCAATCACCAACGCCAAGTATGGCGCGTCGTCCGATTTCACCTCGATCGCGAAGGTGCTCGAGGAGTGGGCCGGCGTCGAAATGCGCGGCTGATCACGCGAACCCAGAAGGGAGAGCGATTGCGATGACGATCGGTCCGACCGGCAAGGTCTCGCTCGCGCGACAGATGGCGCGCAGCGTGCTTGCGCTCGATCTGGGCAATTTCGGACCCGACGTCGTCGCCAAGACAAAGCTCTGTCTGCTCGACTTCCTCTCCTGTGCGTTTGAGGCCGGCCAGCATCCCTGGAGTCGCCAGGCCGTGGCGATCGGACAAGGCGCCGGCGGAGCCACGATCATCGGAACGTCGCAACTTTCCTCGCCGGCCGACGCCGCCTTCGCCAATGCCGTGATGGGGCATGGCCTCGTGCGGGAAGACATGCACGCGGCCAGCATTGCGCACCACGGCGTGGTGATCTGGCCGACACTGCTCGCGCTGTCGGAACAGGCGCCGCTGCACGGCGCAAGTCTGCTCACCGCCGCCATCATCGGCTATGAGACCGGCGCGCGGATCGGCCGCGCCCTGCTGACGTCCGATCTCGCTCGCCTCCATCGTCCGACCGGCCTCGTGGCCCCTCCGGGCGCGGCGCTCGCCGGAAGTTTCGCGCTCGGCCTCCCCGAAGACGCAGCAACCAGCGCCATCGCGATCGCGGCCAACACGTCCAGCGGTCTGAACGAATGGCCGCATGCCGGCGGCTCCGACATGTATTTCCACCCGGGCTTTGCCGCCAGCAACGCGATCAAGGCGGTCGGCCTCGCCGCAGCCGGCGCTTTCGGCTCCGAGACTATCTTCGAAGGCGAGGCCGGGCTGTTCGCCGCATATCGTCGCCAGGCCGCGCCGGACAGCATCAACCTCTTCCCGGACGGAGAGTGCGAGATCATGGCCGTCTACAACAAGCCGGTCCCGGCCTGCAACTTCGCGCAGACGGCTGCTCAAGCCGCGCTCCGCGTCTCGCACGAGATCGTCAACACCGATGAAGTCGACCGGGTCGTGATCCGCGCGCCCGATGCCGCCGTTCGCTACCCCGGCTGCGATTCGATTGGGCCCTACCGCAACGCGCTGCAGGCCAAGATGAGCATTCCCTTCAGCGTCGCGGCGACGCTCGCGCGAGGCGAGATCGAGGAGGAGAATTACTCTGAGCTCGACGATGCCGAGATCATCCGTCTCGTCGCGATCACCGATCTGAAGGCCGATCCCGGATTCACTGCCGCCTTCCCCGGCAAGCAGGGCGCGGACGTGACCGTGCATCTGCGCAGCGGCCGGACGATCCGGCACGCGCTGCCCGACGTCATTGCGGCAACGCCTTCAGAAATTCGCGCGCGCTTTCGCGCTGCCGCGGCCCGGGTTCTGGGTGTCGATCGCGCGCACCGGCTCGAACAACTCATCGAGGATTGCGAACAGCTCGGCAATGCCGGCGCCATTGCAGCGCTATGCCGCCTGGAGACTGAACGGGTTTTACGACCGGCATCATAACAAATGCCGGAGAGCATGGGGGAAACATGGTCGGCTTGGAGGCCAGTCTAGCATCGTCCGCAGCGCGGAGACGTGTCTGATGGAAGGATTTCTGCAAGCGCTCGCCGCGGGCCTGCTGATTGGTGCCGTCTACGGGCTGATGTGCGTCGGGCTCGGCCTGATCTTCGGCGTCATGCGCGTCATCAACTTCGCCCACGGCGATTTCATGATGCTCGGCATGTACACCGCCTTTTATCTGTTCACCGCCGCCGGCGTGCAGGCGATGTTCGGCAATACGGTCGGGCCGTTCATCTCGATCCTGCTGGCCGGACCCGTACTCGCTGTATTCGGCTATTTCGTCCATCGCACGCTGATCTCGCACGTCTCGGGGACGCGCATCGCCTCGCTGGAGGGCGAGGGCCACTACGCCCAGCTCATCCTGACGCTCGGTATCGCGTTGATCCTGCAAAACGGCGGCCTCATTGTCTTCGGCTCGGTACTGGCTTCGATCCGCACGCCGCTATCGAGCTCGGCCTGGGAGCTCGGCCCCCTCTTCGACATGAGCATCTTCCTCAACAAGGCGCGCAGCATCGACATGATCGTATCCCTGGCGATCATGATCCTACTCTCGCTGCTGATCACGCGGACGCGGATTGGCAAATCGCTGCGCGCTGCTGCGGACAATCCGACCGCCGCGACCTATATGGGCATCGACGTCGACCGAGCGCACCGCACCGCCTTCGCGCTCGGCTGCGGCATCACGGCGATCGCCGGCGGCCTCCTTGCCACAAACTATCCGTTCCACCCGTTCGTCGGCCTCGAATATGTCATCGTCATGTATGCGGGCGTCGTGCTCGGCGGCATGGGCAGCATTATCGGCGCGTTCTGGGGCGGCATGACGATCGGCCTCGTGCAGCAGATGTCGACGCTGATCCTGCCGACGCAGCTGCAAAACGCCGCGATCTTCGCCGTCTTCCTCCTCATCATCTTCTTCCGTCCGCAAGGCTTCTTCGGGCGAATGGTAGAGAGGACGTGACCATGCTCCGGATGAGCTCCTTTCTGCCGCCCCTGCTGTTCACCCTCGCCTATGCCGCGCTCTCGCTCGGCGTCACCAATTCCTACTACCAGCTCATCCTGACGCTGGTACCGGTGTGGGCGGTGTTCGGCCTGTCGTGGAATCTGCTCAGCGGCTACACCGGACTGATCTCGTTCGGCCATGCCGCGTTCTTCGGCATCGGCGCCTATGCGACAGCGCTCGGCCAGATCTACTTCGACATCTCCCCCTGGCTGCTGATCCCCGTCGCCGCCGTGCTCGGCGGCATCGCCGGGCTGCTGATCGGCATCCCGACCTTCCGCCTCCAGGGTCACTATTTCGCCCTGGCGATGCTCGCCTACCCCCTCGCCATCCTCTACGTGTTCGAATGGCTCGGCTTCCAGGAGGTGACGCTTCCGATCAAGCGCGACGCGCCGATTGCCTTCATGCAGTTCACCGATCCCCACGTCTATACGCTGCTGGGGCTCGCGATCATGCTGGCCACCATCGTGCTGACGCAATTGATCGAGCGCTCCCGCTTCGGCATGGCGCTGCTCGCGATCAAGCAGAACGAGGCCGCGGCTGAAGCGGCCGGGATCAACACGCTGGCGTGGAAGCTGCGCGCGATCACGCTGAGTGGGGCCATTGCCGCCGCGATCGGCGGCTTCTATGCCCAGGTGCTGCTGGTGGTGACGCCGCAATCGGTGTTCGGCATGCTGGTGTCGGCGCAGGCGTTGACGGTCGCGA
The DNA here is from genome assembly GCF_023073935.1 of Bradyrhizobium sp. 147. Taxonomy (NCBI): domain Bacteria; kingdom Pseudomonadati; phylum Pseudomonadota; class Alphaproteobacteria; order Hyphomicrobiales; family Nitrobacteraceae; genus Bradyrhizobium; species Bradyrhizobium sp. 147. The sequence continues at coordinate 17,514 of NZ_JADPKL010000095.1, forward strand.
TGTTCGGCGGCGTCGGCACGGTCTGGGGGCCGGTGATCGGCTCGGTGATCCTGATCCCGCTCGCCGAGATCCTGCACGCCGAAGCCGGGGCGCGCTTCCCCGGCATCCAGGGCGTGATCTTCGGCTTCGCCATCGTCTGCGTCATCCTGCTGGCACCGGAAGGCCTGTTCTGGAAGCTGCGCGATCTCCTGCGCAAACGGATCGCGCCCAAGTCGGCTGCGTCCGACACCCCTGAAACATCGGCTGCCAACGTCACCACGCTGAAGCCCGCCCCCCGACAGCGCGCCGCCACCGGTGAAGTCATGCTCGAAGTCAAGAACCTCTCACGGTCCTTCGGCGGCCTCAAGGCCGTACAGGATGTCAGCTTCAAGCTGCACCAGAACGAGATTCTCGGCATCATCGGGCCCAACGGCGCCGGAAAGACCACGCTGTTCAATCTGCTCAACGGCTTCCTGAAGCCGAGCCAGGGCGAGGTTCTGATCGACGGCCGCAACATGTCCGGCCAGCGGCCGCACGTGATCTGCGAGGCCGGTATCGGCCGCACCTTCCAGGTGATGCGACCGTTCCTGCGCATGTCGATCCTCGACAACGTCGTGGTCGGCGCCTATGTGCGCGCGCGATCCGACGACGAAGCCCGCAAGCTTGCCGCCGATGCGGTTGCCCGCGTCGGACTCTCTGCCGTCGCCGACCGCGTCGCCGGCGAGCTTTCGACCAAGGAGCTGCGGCTGATGGAGCTTGCCCGCGCGATCGCCGGCCAGCCACGCATCCTGCTGCTCGACGAGACCCTCGCCGGCCTCGGCCACGGCGAGGCAGACGAGGTCGTCGTCGTGATCCAGCAGCTCGCGCGCGACGGCATGACCATCGCCATCATCGAGCACACCATGCAGACGATGGTTCGGCTGGTCGACAGGTTCCTCGTGCTCGACCACGGCGCCGTCATCACCGAAGGCCTGCCGGAAGTGGTAACGCGCGACAACCGCGTGATCGAGGCCTATCTCGGCAAGAAGTGGGTGGGCCATGCTGCGAATTGAGGGATTGAGCGCGGGCTATTCGGCCAAACCCGTCCTGAACGACATCTCGATCAATGTCGGCGCCGGCCAGTTCGTCGCGATCGTCGGGCCCAACGGCGCGGGCAAGACCACGCTGTTCAAGACGATCTCCGGCATCGTCAAGCCGAGCGGCGGTGCAATCACCTTCGACGGCGTCGATCTGCTCGCAGTGCCGCCGCCGCAGCGCGCCCATCTCGGTATCGCTCACGTGCCCGAGGGCCGCCAGGTCTTCCCGTCCCTAACCGTGATGGAGAATCTGGAGATGGGTGCGATGACGGAGAGCGGCCGGCGCGACTGGCAGACCAACATCGAGCGCATCTTCGAATGGCTGCCGGTGCTGAAGGAGCGTCGCAATCAGTTCGCCGGCACGATGTCCGGCGGCCAGCAGCAGATGCTCGCGGTCGGCCGTGGCCTCGCCTCCTCGCCGAAGCTCTTGATGCTCGACGAGCCCTCGATGGGCCTGGCACCCTCGACTGCCGACTTCATCTTCGAACGGCTGATCGATATCCGCCGGGAGTCCGGGCTGACCATGCTGCTGGTCGAGCAGCGCGTCGCGGAGGCGCTAGAATCGGCGGATCATGGCTACGTGCTCGAAGCCGGGCGCGTCGTGCTCGAAGGCAACAACGACACCCTGCGCGCCGACGACCGCGTACGCAAAGCCTATCTCGGCATGTGACGGACGCAAGCATAAGGACCAGGGAGGAAACAACATGAACAAGACATCGAAGGGACTCTCGCGCCGAACCGTGCTGTCCGGCGCCGCCGCCGCCGGCCTTGCCGGCGTGGCCCGTGCGCAAACCCCGGCAGAGATCAAGGTCGGACTGATCGTGCCGCTGTCGGGCATCTACACCCGCCCTGGCCAGGTCATGAAGATAGGCGCCGAGATGGGCATCGAGCACATCAATGCGCAGGGCGGCATCCAGGCGCTCGGCGGCGCCAAGCTGAAGCTCGTCGTGATCGACTGCGGCGACACCACCGAGAAGGCCAAGAATGCAGCGCAGCGCATGGTGGCGCAGGAGCCCGACCTCGTCGCCGCAACCGGCGCCTATCTCTCCTCCTTCACGCTCGCGGTCACGGAAGTTACGGAGCGCGCCGAGCTGCCGGTGCTGACGCTCTCCTACTCGGACCTTCTGACCGACCGCGGCTTCAAATACATCTTCCAGACCGCCGCGACCGCGAGCCGTCAGTCCGAGCTCGGCCTGCCGACGCTGATGAAGCTCGCCGAGAACGCCTCCGGCAAGAAGCCGAAGACCGTGGCGATGTTGATGGACAACACCGCGACCTCGGTCGCCACCGCCAAGGCGCTCAAGGAGAAGCTGTTCGCGCAGGAAGGCCTCCAGCTTGTGGTCGAGGAAGTCTGGACCCCGCCGCTATCGGATGCGACGCCGCTGATCCAGAAAGTGCGCTCGGCCAAGCCCGATCTGCTGCTGTTCATGCCGAATGCGGTGTCGGACGCCAAGCTTGGTCTCGAGAAGATCAGCGAGTTCGGCCTCGGCCAGGGCAAGATCCCGACCGTGTCCTTCAGCATCACCATCGCCGAGCCCGACATGCTGCAGAGTGTCAGCCCGGAGACCGTGCAGGGCATCATGACCATCGTCGCCAATTGGGGCTCGAAGAGCCACGAGGCGCTGATCGCCGAGCTCAAGGCCAAATACAAGGAGCCCTGGATGACGCAGAACGTCATCTCGACCTATGGCGACATGTGGCTGATGAAGGAAGCGCTGGAGAAGGCTGGCAAGGCCGATCGCAACGCGGTCGCGCAGGCCTTCCGCACCATGGATGCCGGACCCTCGAAATATTATCCGGGCGGCCAGCTCAAATTCGACGAGAAGGGCCGCAGGGTCGGCGCCGGCGTCGTGATCGTGCAGTGGCAGTCGGGCGCGCCAGTCACCGTTTATCCGCCCGAGCTCGCGCAGGCCCAGCCGTTCTGGCCGAAGAAACCGTAAAGCGTCGCACGATTTTAAGGGAGGAGAATTGTCATGACTGCAAAGAGCAAGTTCACGATATCCCGGCGAACCCTGCTGGTCGGCGCCTCCGGTACGCTGATCGCGTCCCGCGCCTGGGCGCAGCAACCATCGGAGGTCAAGGTCGGCCTGCTTGTCCCGATCTCCGGGCTCTATGCCCGCCCGGGCACGGTGATGCGCGAGGGCGCCGAGATGGCGGTCGAACACATCAACGCGCAAGGCGGCATCAAGGCGCTCGGCGGCGCCAAGCTGAAGCTCGTCGTGCTCGATTCCGGCGACACCACCGAGAAGGCCAAGAACGCGGCCCAGCGCATGGTGGCACAGGAGAGCGATATGGTCGCGGCCAGCGGGGCCTATCTTTCATCCTTCACGCTCGCGGTGACCGAGGTTACCGAGCGCGCCAACCTGCCCGTCCTCACCCTCTCCTACTCCGACCTGATCACGGATCGCAGCTTCAAACACGTATTCCAGACCTCGGCCACCGCAGGGTCACAGGCCCGTCAGGCATTGCCGCAGATCATCAAGCTGGCCGAGACGGCCTCTGGCAAGCGGCCGAAAACCGTCGCGATCCTGACCGACAATACGGCGGCGTCGATCGCCTCGGCTAAATCGATGCGCGAAGGCCTGCTGGCGGAGAACCAGCTGCAGCTGATCCTCGACGAGACGTTCACGCCTCCGCTCGCAGATGCGACGTCGCTGGTACAGAAGATCCGCTCCGCAAAGCCCGATCTGCTCTTCTTCCTGCCGACGGTGATCTCGGACGCGAAGCTGCTGCTGGAGAAGATGAACGAGTTCGGCCTCGGCCAGGGCAAGGTGCCGACGATCTCGTTTGGCATCGCGATCGCTGAGCCGGACATGCTGCAGACCGTGAGCCCGGAACTGCTGCAGGGCGTCTTGACCTGCGTCGCAAGCTGGGGCGCCAAGGGCCACGAGGCGCTGATCGCCGAGTTGAAGAGCCGCTACAAGGAGCCATGGATGACGCAGAACGCGATCTCCACCTATGGCGACATGTGGGTGATCAAGGACGCGCTGGAGAAGGCCGGCAAGGCCGACCGCATCGCCGTCGGCGAAGCGCTTCGCACCATGGATGCCGGCCCCTCGAAGTACTACCCGCTGGGCGAGATCAAGTTCGACGAGAAGGGCCGCCGCGTCGGCGCCGGCATGACCATCGTGCAGTGGCAGTCCGGCGTGCCGGTGACGGTGTTCCCGCCCGAATTGGCGCTGGCAAAGCCGTTCTGGCCGAAGAGCTGATACCGCCCAAACGAGAAACGGAGAACAGAATGGACAAGGCGACCTATGACCGCGGTCTCGAAATCCGCAAAGCCGTGCTCGGCAACGAGTTCGTCGACAAGGCAATCGCATCAGCAGACGAGTTCAACCGTCCGATGCAGGACCTCACGACGGAGTATTGCTGGGGTTACGTTTGGGGGCGCGAGGGCCTGACTCGGAAGACCCGCAGCTTCCTCAATTTAGCGATGCTCTGCGCGCTCAATCGCCCTCACGAGCTGAAGACCCACGTCCGCGGCGCGATCGCCAATGGCGCAACCCGCGAGGAGATCCGTGAGGTCTTCATGCAGGTCGCGATCTATTGCGGTGTGCCGGCCGGCGTGGACGCGTTCCGGAACGCGAAGGAAGTCTTCGCCGAGCTCGACAAGACGTAGCGGAGCGCGGCTGCGATGAAGGACAAATGGGCGCTCGTGACCGGTGCGACGGCAGGCCTCGGCTTCGCCGTAGCCGAGGGCTTGGCCGGCGCGGGCGCAAATATTGTCCTTCATGATCTGGTTGCGCCGAAGCAGACCGCGGAGGGCCTCCGCACCCGCTTCGGCGTCGAGGTCGTCCCGGCAGCTGCTGACTTGGCCCGGCGCGACGCCATCGAGACCATGATGGCCGATCTGCTCGGCCGCTGCGCGGCCATCGATATTCTCGTCAACAACGCGGTGATCAGGCACTTCTCGGCCATCGAACAGTTTCCGCCCGATCGATGGGACCAGGCGCTCGCCGTAAACCTGTCGGCGCCGTTCCACCTGATCCGCCTGGCTCTGCCGGCCATGAAGCAGCGCGGCTGGGGCCGGATTATCAACATGGGCTCGATTTATTCGAGCCGCGCGGTCGAGGACCGCATCGACTACGTTACCACCAAGACGGCGATTCTCGGCCTGACCCGCGCGGTGGCCATCGAGACCGCCCGCAGCGGCATCACCTGCAACACGATCTGCCCAGGCACGCTGCCGACGCCAGCCATCCTGAACAAGATCGTGACGATGGCGTCGAACAGCAACTGTCCGGTCGACGATGTGACCCGCGAGTATCTGGGCGAGCGCCAGCCCACCCAACGTTTCGTTGCAATGGACGCTCCCGCCGCAAATGACATCACAGGAGCCAGCCTGCCGATCGACGGCGGCTGGTCAGTCGCATGAGAGCCTTGGAATGGGAGTGCTGCGATGACTGAACAATCAGGCCAAACTGTCGTCTTGACCGGCGCCGCCGGCGGCATGGGACGCGCCATCACCAAGGCGCTGCTGGACAGCGGCCGGCGCGTCGTCCTGGTCGATCGCGACGCCGGGGCGCTGCAGGAACTCGCCGCCCCGGCGGGCGACAAGGTGGTTCCGATCCAGCTCGACGTCAGCGATCCCCATGCCGTCGATCGTTTGCCGGATGCAATTCCCGCTCATTTCAAGGCGGTCGACATCCTCATCAACAATGCCGGCCACGACATCGGCGGCCGGACGCGCTTCGATATTGGCTCGGCGGACGACTGGTCCAACATTATCCAGACCAATCTGATCGGCCTGATGCGCGTCACCCGCGCGATCCTGCCCGAGATGGTCGAGCGCAACGCCGGCCATATCGTCAACATCAGCTCGATCAACGCGGTGCGCATCGTGCCCGACATGGCCGCCTACAGCACCAGCAAGGCGGGCGTGCATATGTTCACCGAGACCCTCCGCGGCGAGCTAGCGGATACCGCCATCCGAGTCACGGAGCTTCAGCCCGGCCTGACCCGAACCAACATCATCCTGACCCGCTACCGCGGCGACAAGCAGAAGGAAAAGGACTATTTCGACCAGTTCAGGATGGCACTCGAGCCGGCCGACATCGCCCGTTCGATCGTCTTTGCCCTCGACCAGCCCGCCCACGTTCAAATTGCCGAAATGATGATTCTGCCTGTAAACCGGTACTGAGTTTTCCCGAACAGGAACAGGACATGGAAAGACGCCGCGAATTGCAGTCGACACTCCGCATCGAGGACGTCCCGACCGTCCGGGCGATGGTGGCGCAGAAGCTGCGTGCGGCGATCATGTCGGGAACACTGAAGCCGGGCCAGCGCCTGGTCGAGCGCGAGCTCTGCGAGATGATGGGCGTTAGCCGTCCCTCGATCCGTGAAGCGCTGCGTGCCCTCGAAGCCGATGGTCTGGTCAACACGGTCCCCCATCGCGGCCCCGTGGTGTCCACGATCAGCCTCGAAGAGGCGCGGCAGCTCTACGCGGCCCGCGCGGTGCTTGAAGGCTTCGCCGGCCGCGAATGCGCGAGACTCCACGACCCCGAGGTCGCGCGCCGGATCGGGGATGCTCTGACGCGGCTGAAGGCGGCCGCGGCCAAGCAAGACCTGGTCCGATGCCTCGAAGCCAAGACCGATTTCTACGCGGCGCTGATCGGCGGCTGCCGAAATGGGTTCATCGAGCGCATGCTCAAGCCGCTGCACGATCGCATCCAGCTGCTGCGGATCACGTCGATGTCGCAGCCGAAGCGGATCAACAAGAGCCTGCGCGAGGTCACCGCGATCTGGCGTGCGATCCAGAGCGGCGACGCGGACCTCGCCGAGCGGTGCTGCGTCGACCACATCAATGCGGCTGCGGTGGCCGCGCTCGACATGATTGCCAAATCGTCGGCAGCCAAGGAGGCGGCGCCTTCCGACGACTAGAACAATGCCGCCAGGGAGGTGTTCGATGCCGTATCTCGTACGATCGCTGATCCTGTTTTTCCTGCTCGACCCCGGCGGCGCTGCGATGGCGGACGACTACCCCTCACGCCCGGTCACGATGATCGTGCCCTTCTCCGCTGGCGGCCCCGGCGACGTCATCGCACGAATCCTCGGCAACGCCATGAGCGCGACGCTGAAACAGTCGATCGTGATCGAGAATGTCGTGGGGGCCGGCGGCACGCTCGGCACCAACCGCGTCGCCAAGGCCGCTCCCGATGGCTACACGCTGCTGCTGATGCATATCGGCCAGGCTACCGCACCCGCTCTTTACGCTAAGCTGCCGTTCGATCCGGTCGGCGATTTCGCCCCGATCGGGCTCGTCACCGACGTGCCGATGATCCTCGTGGCCCGGCCGAACTTTCCGGCCAAGGATCTCCGCGATCTGGTCACGACCATTCGCAATGCCGCCGACAAGATCACCTTCGGCAATGTCGGTCTCGGCTCGGCCTCGCAGCTCTGCGGCCTGATGTTCATGAGCACCACCGACACGAAGCTCACGCCGATCTACTACAAGGGCGGCGGGCCGGCATTGAACGACGTGATCGCTGGCCATATCGATGTCTATTGCGATCCTGCAACCGGACCCACTCCTTATATCCAATCGAACACAATCAAGGGCTACGCGATCACCAGCAAGAAGCGGGTTGCGACCCTCCCGGACCTGCCGACCTCGGCCGAGGCCGGCGTTCCTGAATTCGACGTGACGACCTGGTACGGTCTCTACGCGCCCCGCGGCACGCCGAAGCCCGTTATCGACCAACTCGTCGGCGCGCTGCAGACGGCGCTAAAGGATCCGGCGCTGATCAGCCGATTCGCCGAGCTCAGCATGGCTCCGGTCGAGCCCGAGCGTGCGACATCGCAAGCCCTCGAAGCGTTCCTGAAAGCCGAGATAGGCAAATGGAGTCGGATCATCAAAGCGGCCGGAATCGACCCGCAGTAGAGGCCAATGGCCGGGAGGCGGCTGCGTACTCAAGATGCTGCGATAACGCTCGAGCCATCAAAGGTCAGCGCAATTCCCAGATCGAACGCCTTTCTATTGCCGCGTCATCTTTGCTGCGATCGGGAATGCCCGCAACGCAGCAGCTCGCAGCTCATCCAAGGTGATGTGGCCGGCCTTGGCAGCTGCAAGAAGCTGTGCGGAATCCTTCCGGCTGTTATGGGTCCCCGCCGTTCGGACGGTCCCGGCACGGTTCTTCCAACACGACTTCCACAGTCGACTTCGCGCGATCCGACAGCGTCATCTAGGTCTCTCAAGGGCTCCACAGACTACTTCTTCAACATGGAACTGAACATCCGGCGCCGTTAACGGAGGCTCATTGGCTCCAGCTGGGACGGTTCGTTTAGCCTAGGATGCCCGCCTTGGAAGGTAGCGGCCCAATGTCCAGATCGCCGCCACTGGGGATGGAGCGGGAGTCTGCTATCGTGCGGACTGCACGGCTTCCGCTCCGAGGGCTCGGAACGCTGCAAACTGCCATATGACAAGCCACTTGGGTTCACTTCCTCGAACCCGCGCGTCGGCAGTCAGGTTTCAACCCCGGTGCCCCGGGGCTGGCTGCGGACGCACCGGGGCCGCCCGGCGCACCCCGTACGCGGCGCGCTCGTCGATATCGTCCGCGCAACGATCTAGTAGGAAGCGTGCTCTGGCTTAGTTTCGCATGGGCCTGTTATGAGAGCACCATTGCACGGATCGAGCTTTCCGCCGCCCCCGGTGATGAGGATTGGGACAGCCACGGTTTGGGTGAGCTGACGGGAAGGCAGTAGATTACATGTTACAAGTGGGTGCACCCGAACGACGAGCGTTAGATCGGTAGCGAACTCGAGCGGTGGTCAGCGCCGTTGCGCAATCTGTGCTGACTCACGACAATGGGCAGAGATACTCCCGAATGTGAGTGAGGCCCGTCGTGCCGCCGTGTTCGGCGCTCTGCCGCTGAGCTTAGGAGGAGCCTCGGCACCTAGAATAGGAACAGCGCCCGTCAAGTCCGCGCTGGCCTCGCCATTGAGACTCTGCTTAAGAAGGCGCGCATGCAGAGGGAGCTTTGGATCATAGTGGGTGGTTTGTCCTCAATCGCTGTAATCGCGAGCATTTGCACCGCGGCTTTGCCAAAGGTTTCGGTCGATCATGGAGCCGTGTCGAACTCCGATCGGTCTATGCTTCTGGTCTCGGAGAACAGCCCGTATATGCGCAACGAGCGTTAGGCCTGCATCAGTACGCGGTCGACCCGGTCGGCTTCAGCTGCACGAGAGCGGAGCTTATCTGCGGCTGCTGAAACCAAAGACTTGCGCCCGGCGTAGACCTTGGATGCAAAATGAAGGCCCCAGCTCGAGGGGGCGAATTGGGGCCTGGTTGGCAACACGTCTTGCTTGATGGCACGCAAGACGGTTCATTGAACTGGCTGCGGGGGTGCTCGTTCCTAACAATCGAAGGGCCGAACGCCACGTCCGTCATCGGCCCAAGCGCCGCTCAGGATCGTGTGCTTCACGATGCCACCTCGGACATCGCCGACGCGCTGGCCCCGTGCGCTCCCCACAGCGACGCGGAGATCTCGCCGGCGCTGCGGGCCTTCATCGAGGCCAATGCTGCGAGGCTCGACGTGCAGCTCGGGCTGTGCTTCGCGCCACCCCACAATCGCCGGCGCAGCGAGGTCACTCGGCTGGACGGCCTAGGAATGCGCGTCATCTGCAAGGCTTGCGGTCAGCGCAATCCTGCGCGCCGGCAGCGAAGGCGAGATGGCAATTGGACGGCCCCGGCCCAAGGCTAGAGAGGGGCGGTGGGGCCGGGGCCGCTGGAGGTTGCCTGATCCTCAAGCTATCAAGGGCAGGCGAGAACCAGCATATCCGCAGGTCACCGAATTCCTCGGTTCGCTTTAGCACTGTTCCGGTCAGGAACTTGCACGTGGTTTGGATGGTGAAGCCGAGTGCCAAGGACGCTACTTAAGGCGGCCTACCTTTTCAGGCGTCTGCGATCCATCCCCGCCTTGATCTCGAATACGGCGATGATCGCCGCGCACACTGTTGTGCCACCCCGTTGCCAGTATGAGGATCATTTCGACCATACGTGGCTAATTCTGCGGCGGGCCGCTTAATCCACCCCGCCGGGCCTGAACCACATGACAGCCGCAACAACGGCGGCCTTAGTTATTTCCGCCGACTACACGAAGGCCCGGACTCGCTAGTTTTCCGGGAGAAACGCAAACTGGCGAGACCTCGCGGTCCTGGCGTTGAGCGCGCTTGCAATTAGGGCAGACGAATAGGTGAGCGATTGTCGACGGAGGATTATCTCGCACCAGCTCGGATCGAAACCACCTCATGCCGATCTGGCAATTAGGGCAGATCGGAACTTCAAACTGCCCCCGCGCGTGCTTTAGCCGGTCCATGCATGCCCCCTATTTGGCAAAGACTAGCAAGACACGATGGCCAGCAAAGTATCAAACGATACAAAACTCAAATTAAGCCACTAATGTCGGAAACAGGCCAGCCTCGAGGGCCGGCGGAACGAGCCCGAAAACACGCGGCCTTAGTCCTTCGGTTTGCATCCGAAGGATTTCTTCTGCTGTTCCAGCTCGGCGACTAGGCTAGCTATTCCGGACAAGGCGTCGCGGTCCGTAATTCGCCGGCGATCTGCCGGTAGTGGCGGATTTTGCTGTCTAATTCGGCGCACTTCTCGCACATCGTCTCACCGCAACAATTAGGCGGGAGCGTGCAGCACTCTCAGTCACCGATAACTGCCGAGGTCCGGGCGGTGATGATGTTGTCTACCACGCTGTGCTCGTTACGGGAAAGTTCACCTGATCGGGTTGCTCGACAGCTCGGCAGATCGCTTCCATTCTGCGGCGCTGTCGGCAAGTTTGTCATACTCGGCCGCAATGCGGAGGAGCCTCTGCTTCTCTGCTTAGCTATAGAAAAACTTGTCCGCCTTGGCCCGCGTTTCTTCTGCGCGATCGCGCAGTGTTCCGGGTTTGGAAAAAGTTCGTCAGGTCCGCCTCCTCCATCAAGAAAAGTGCCGGACCGACCTGCCATTGGCCGATAGGCGGGCAATCTCGCATCGATAGTCGAGGGATAGCTGACCGAAACTCCGCCCCACGGCAACACCTCCTCGAGCAAGTGTTGCACTTCGTTTGTGAACTCAGGAGAGGGCGATTCGACCGCGGCACGCCGCTTCATATTGCCGCGCGGGAGGCACCTTCTCGACGAGCGCCACGCGCCCTTCATTCATCTGCCCATCGAACGTCCGGGAGCCGATCTACCGCTCAATTGGTATAAGCACGTGGTCGCTCGGTTTCGACACTCTCACTTGAGGCCAAGCAACGTCGCGCTCGTTCGATCTGTGCGTCCGTAGCCCCGTGATTACGAGCATACATCTCAGCCACCGGTGCCGAATATCTTGCGACGTAGTATCTGACCTCGCCGCAGGAGAAGCGCCCTGAGGGCCTGTGGTGACGCGAAGCGAGGGCTTCGGACCCAAGCGAGATCAGCAACAAGGTAGCAATGGCCCCCGCCCGTACAATCATCCTCGTCCCCCTACCTTATGTCTGCTTAGTAGAGAGTGCAGCCTGAGTCGCGCACGCGACGCAAATTAAGAATGGCGCACGTGCCAAAGTGCCGTGAAACTGTTGCTCCAACGCTTCGGTGTTGTGCGGGCAAGGCTGCAGATGCAGGTGTCGTAAGCGATGCGGCTTCGCGTAAATGTCGAAGCAGTGAGGCGCGATCATCGCATTGAACGGTAGCTACTGCCGCCGAAGAACTCTCCTCCTGCGAGCGGCCTTCGGGATACGCCGACCAATCCTTCTCGCGTTAGCGGCTCGCAGGCGACGCCGGAGCGTCTGCAGTTCTCCAAATAGTGCGACAAGCCCCTCGACCCGTTGACGCAGAATAGCCGAATAGTTGTAAACCTGACCTCGATTACTCATTACTGCCTCGAATGAATATTGAAAGCAATATGCAGGGGACAACGGGAAGAGTATGCAATCGGAGGTAAGACGAGACAAGCCTCAAAAGACGGCAGCGTGAACGCGGAAGGGGCCCGCAATCACCATAGGGTTGTCGTTGCGCGTCCTTTCGCTTCGTGTTTCGGGTTGGCCTTCGTTCGAAAGTCCGGGTCACTAAGGCAAGGCTGCGGGTCTTATGCGGCAGCTCAACGCGCCCTGCGCTGGCATGGGTGCGGCGCTTACTTCCCTAATAGTGGTGGCCCGGTGCGCGCTCCAGAGGCGGCCGGGGCTTGGCCAAGCCGGTGGTACCGGAGGCAGTCTCGCCATTAGCCATGATGGTCCCAACCCGCTCAAATGTCGTAACGAATGCCGCGAAGGCTGCGACTGTCACTGCAATCGCGAACAACAGGATCACGGTACGGTCGGGATTCCGCTCAGTACTCATGAGCAACTCCACTCAGACGGCCGGGCAGCTGAGCAGCCCGCTAAGCTCCGCATGGCCTCGTGGCAGCTTTTGCTTTGAGAGCTTCGGCCGAGCGCGCTCCAGTTGTCGGCGCGAGCTTGCAAAACGCGGAGCTTATGGAGGTTGAAAAATATTTGTCGGTCAAACCGGAGCGTTGGTTCAGATCTGTCTCTGCTCTTATCTTCGCAGACCGACTACGCTGGTACTTCAGGCGAAGCATCGTTCTAACTCTTGCACAGAATGTCCTTAGGGCCAGCGGCGCTGAGGAACATGCGGCAGGTTTGCTGTCGTAACTAACCCGCCGGCGGTGACTGCGCTGCTTTCGACCTCATGGACGTGAACTGCAATGCGAGATCAGGAGCGGTGTCAGACCGCGAGCACCACGCGTGCGGGATTCATGAAGACCGCCGAGCCGAGCGGAAGCCTAATTGAACGAAGGCCCGCCGCCCGTGTTAAACAGCGACCATCCGCCAGCAGGGATGCCGAGTAGACTCGCCCCAGCCACGAATCAGCCCCGCGGCTGGGGTCCTTATGTCCCTGGTGTAGGCCCGGTCGCCTCTCGTGGCGCAATAACCCGGCGCAGCACGCGGCTCGAAGCTTGAGACAGACGCAACTCCTTGCCATCCAGCCGCTTCCTTCAAGACTGCTTCTGCAGCCCCATGTCGGCCGGCAGCGGCAGCATCGCTTCCGCCGCGGATTCATCGTGCTCGTGTCGGGAGGGCCGAATTAAATCGATCGACGGCACAGTTGAAGTGCAGTGCCGCAGCCATGGTCGAACACAGCTCGCCGATTTGGCGGGCCCTGGAATTGCGAGGAACTCGTTCGCAGCGCTCATCAAAGCGTCTGCCTGAACTTACATGCCGGGGCTCTCTGAGTTATGGCGACTTGGCTACCATTCGGGATCGTCGAAGCTGCCATAGTCTCGCACGATGTACTCTCGCGTGAAGCGCTCCACCGGACGCCAGTGCTCGCGAATGACGATTGTCGGAGTCGGGGGCCTCCAATAGTCGGGGTGGATGACTATTGTCGGAGACGGCGGGTAAACGTAGGGCGTATGAACACGCCAGCAAACGTCTCCCCTACACGCAATAGCAGCGGAGGCGCCCGTACTGCAGAGCGCAAGAAGACTGGCAGCAACGCCAGCGGCTAAAATAGCATTCCTGCCAAATGACCGGTTCGGGTCGTTCATGTTTTCCTCCTCCGTAACACGCGTTTCTTCTATCCGTCGAACAAACCCCAGCAAAACCGCCTAGTTTCAAGGTTGCAACATTAAAACTCACGAGTTCGAAGGCAGCCATCAAGTTCTGCACCAGCTGGGATGGGTTTCAAGCCGCCATTTATTTCGCCGCGCGCACAGCTCAGCGAAGCCGCAGACGGCAAGCGTCTGCGACTCGCATCGAGCCGAACGAGCTGAGCGGCGTCTGTCAAAACCATTCGTTAGCTCCTCTGTGCCTACTCTTGAGCGTGCCGCGTACCGCCGATTCGGCACATGGAATGGGAATGCCGGCCCCGGCTACTTACCCCATCCTGCGGCTGGGGCCGTTTTTGAACTTGCTCAGCATCGTTTTCGGGGTCACAACCATGCTTAGAGGCATTGCTATCGCGCTATTTGGAATGGGCATCTTTTCTCAGGTCGATGGATCGCTCTTCAGGGGGCGCAATACTGAGGCCGCGATCAGGCTTATTCGGGAGATCGGCCGCGGGTTTGGTTTATAGGCCCGGCGGTAATTGGAAAAGCAACTGTAGGCTCTGCAGCCCGACGTGCGGGACAGTTTGCCAATCCTGAAATGCGCGGTGTCAGCCCGGGCATGAGGCTACTCGGCTCGTTTCCCAGCCAACTCGCGAGCGGCCAAATTAAGCTCCAGCTCTCTAAGCTGTTCGATTAACTGCTTTATGATCTCGTCACAGTCGGACGGCGTCAATGAATGCACGCCGCGCAACGCCAATTCATTCTGAAGAATCGTCGCCATCACGGCTTTGACGCTCATGGCCTTCATCCAAAAACTAGATCATCACAACAATTGATCTCAAGCAGACGCCGAATATCGCATGTCAACGTCCGCAAAACTCTGGAAAAATATATCGGCAGCGGAAGAGCGGTCGCAGCGCACATCGCGAAACGCCTCGAAGTGGTGTCGAGCCGCCCGACACGATGTGGCCGCGCGTTGCAAGCTGCAATGCGGCCCGGCCCAGCGCCAGCGGGTCGATGCCGTCATGCGCATAGAAGCGCTGGTCCTCATAGGCCAGCAGCAGTTTTAGATAGGTCGGATCGACATTCGTCCTGGTTTTATTCAACAGTATTCGCTTCGTTCTCCCTATCCGTCTTACTGATCCGGCGTAGCGGCCCAATGCGGCGGCCATCTTTGAGGCCCGCACGCCCTGCCTGGCCAGCGTGACCACCCGTCGAACTCCTGCTCGGCCCTTTGCCTCGGCTTTGGTGTTTTCATGATGACCGCTCGGCCCGGTGGTACGACAACGACGCCGGTCTTGTATGAACTTTTGGAATTGAACGATCCCCAGCTCGCTCATTCTGAAACGCATGCCGACAACAAGCCCGTCAGCGTGTGAGCGAGCATGGATAAATCTGAAGTCTCATTGTGAACCGACGAGACGTTTCTCTGCGTTCGGCTTACCCTTTGTCTTTGCTGCGACGAACTGAACTCCGACGTGAGAACCATCCACCCAAATGAGCTCGCAGCGCCGAAATGCCAGACCCGTGGAGGACAGAACCAAGAAGAATTCCTGTGCTTTCAGAGGGTCTATTGAGCCGTCAACCTCAAGCTTGGCCCCGTTGCAGAGGCATCGACAAGAGTGCAGCTTCGTCGCCACGTCCTATCGACGCCCATGATGCTGACTGTATGCTTGTGTTCAAAGCGAACACCGTGCGCTTTTCGGTTGTTTTCCATCATCTGCAATCCTCAATTTCAAATCAGTTTCTCCAAATAAATGCGCCGCCTCCCTGCGCGTCTCTGCAATAAACAAATCGATCTTCGCCGACTGAGCCAGTAGAGCCGTTCTCGTCGCTTCATTCAGTTGTGTCTGCCCCACGATCAATCGGATGCAGCTATTCGCGAGTTCAAGAATGAAGACAGCCCGACGGATATCAGGTCGAGAGCTTGAACCTGCGACAACAGAGCGGCGACGTTCGGCACAACGCGGGGCAGTCTCTGGCATGAGGGACTTGTCTCAGATTTCGCCTTGTATGGCTGCCGAAACATTAGCACTGAGGACATTGCCGCAATTCTCAATTACGGATCGGCATGGCCTTGCCGAACATAAAAACAGGAGACGATGAAAAATAGAGCGATACGCGAATACAACGGGGCAGGCCAACTGGGACTAACCTTGCCATTATGACGATGACCACGCCCACCATTCTGTAGAATGTGGTGTCCGAGAATTTACGCCGAAGCAGTTTACAAACAGTTTTGAGGTTGCGAGCAGTCGATATTGTAGTATGCAAGTTGCGTCACGAACGCTATCGGAGTTCGGCAACATTCGCTTAGGGATGTAGCCACATTAGCTTGAGGTGGCCAAGTAGCGGTCGACACTCGGAAGAGCGAGAGGATAGCGGCTTGGTGGTGGTGATGCTGGCGAGATTGCACGGGGAAGGACTCGGCCGTCCGATGCGCCCGAACTAAATCATTCTCTTTTTTGTGACCCACGAGCTACGGACGTAATACCCCTGTCGCTGAATGGTTGACTTGATCTCGTCGCTTACTTTGACAATTCTTTTTCTGCTCTTGCGCCACTTTTTTGTAGAGTAAGGCCCGGGTATCGCGGAGCCTGTGCTTAGAACGAGCAAGTCACGCTTCCCGTTCCGATAGACATCAAACACTTTTCGCGCCCCGCTAATCTAATCGAAGTAAACACAAAACCGTTTCGGTCATTCTGATCGACCAGCTTACAACTTCGAACCGGGGTGCGGGTTGTAAATGTGCAACGCTCCGCGACTTCTGCTTCACGACGTGCCAAGCACGAAGACGCCCTCGATCGTCCTTGCGGCGCACCAGCGAGCGGACAGGAGGGAAACCGATTTTTCGCCCGCGGATATGAGAACAAAGCGGTAGCGAATGGCGGCTCGATCGATGAGAGCATCCTAACTCCGCGGAGGCAAGGCCGGCCGTCTAGTCAGGAGTGCGGCCGCCCTTCGTGTCGGCCGACGCGGCACTTCGAAATACAGCCACCAGCCGATCACCTTCCCAAAGCTCCACGTGGTGCTCGCCGTACATTTGCTCGGCTCGACGTCTCGCCACCTGCTCGTCAATGCAGTCGAGCTTTGCGGCACAGATCACTCGCCGGTTGCCGTCGACCACCAACACTTTGTACCGCATGATGGCAGTCCCATCCAAAAGGGGACCGTGATCCTAATCGAATGTCCGTCTCAGGTGGTACCAAACTAGATGCAGCCGCGCGGAACCTTTGTACGTGTGGCAATTCGGCTATACGTAGTCCTCTAGGACTCATCGATGGCTCAGCGTAATCTCGGGCGTGCCGAACCCTGCGGCTCGAGCTTAAGATTGAGAAGCCCCCCAGCGTCATCATCAGCACTCCTAGCCAGGTTAGCTTCCAGCTGCGCGCATCGTCGGGCGTCTCTTCATTGCGCGCGTCCATTGGTATAGCAGGGGATGAGTCTGCGGCGCGGCCGCGAGAAGCTTGCTCGACGTCGACTTGGCTCGGCACGGACTGCTCGGGCGTGAGCTGGCCGCTCGGAAGATCGGCGACTGGTGGCGTTCGACCGCATGGGGATCGTGCCAGTAGCGAGATCGGAGGCGGCATCAGCTACGGTGACCCCCGGTGCAGGTGTCAAGCGACGTCCGGATTTGACCCCGCAGCGACATGAGGAAGTGACCCCCTTGTTGTTTGCAGGACTGTAGCAAGCCGCTCGCGAAGCGCGCCCGTC
>NZ_JADPKL010000081.1:0-32349 GCF_023073935.1 Bradyrhizobium sp. 147
CGTCGCCAACCTTCAGCGGAGGGCCAAATCGCTAGGCTTCCTGTTGCAGGCCATTCCGGGGGACGCCAATCCGGCTGTTTCTTAGGAAGGCCGCAGCCTTCTTCGCGAAGGAAGCGACATGAAGTTCGTCTTCATCGCGAAGCACCGGACGATCTGGCCGGTGGCATGGCTATGCGATGCGCTGGGGGTGTCGCGGTCGGGCTTCCATGCCTGGCTGAACCGCTCGCCCAGCGCCAGATCCCGCAGCGACGAGGAGCTCGGCGGCAAGGTCAAGGCCAGCTTCATGGCGAGCGACCGCACCTATGGTGCGCGCCGGGTGTGGCGTGATCTGCTCGCCGATGGGGCGGACTGTGGCCTGCACCAAATCGAACGGCTGATGCGCCTGCAAGGCTTGCGGGCGCGGCCGCGACGCCGGCGCTTGCCGAAGGACAGCGGCGATCGACAGATCGAGACCGTGCCGGCGAACCTCCTTGACCGGCAGTTCGCCGCCGAGCGGCCGAACCAGAAGTGGATCGCCGACTTTACGTATCTCTGGACGGCCGAGGGCTGGCTCTACGTCGCAGCGGTGATCGACCTGTTCTCACGCCGGGTGGTGGGTTGGTCGATGAGCGCCGCCATGACAGCTCAGTTGGTAACCGATGCCCTGCTGATGGCCGTCTGGCGACGCGGCAAGCCGGACGCCCTGTTGCACCACTCCGACCAGGGCAGTCAGTACACCAGCGAGCAGTTCCAGCGTTTGATGGCCGACCACGGCATTCTCTGCAGCATGAGCCGTTCCGGCAACGTCTGGGACAACGCGGCGATGGAGAGCTTCTTCTCGTCGCTCAAGACCGAACGGACCGCCAACAAGATCTACCGAACCAGAGACGAGGCACGAGCCGATGTGTTCGACTATATCGAAAGATTTTATAACACGATCCGCAGGCACTCGACCATCGGGTATCTCAGCCCGGTTGAGTTCGAGCGCAAGGTGGGATTAGCTTAACCTGGTGTCCATCAAACCGGCAGCAGCTCACCCCTTTGTAGGCGGCCCAAACGGTGTTCTGGCCGAGTTCCTTGGCCGAAACCGGTCTGGCACACGTCACAAAAATCCAGGCAAATGGCGACGCCCATCAATGCGCTTTCTGTAGCAAGGACACATACCCGGTCGCCAGCCGTGACATTTTCCATGCCCCAACCATCGTCGGCGTAAGGCGCGATCTTGTCGTAGCTCAAGCGCTCCTCTCCGTAGCCGTCGTAGATCCGGGCCCGGTTGACAATCCCGTGGTCGGTTTTCTCATGCCAAGTTCCTGGGATCAGAATTTCGGGCGCTTCGAGCTCGTCCGTAACATCCCGGTCTCGAATGAGCTCGACGATCTTCGCACGCAGTTCCGGCGAGACAGTTAGCTCGGGCCACACAACTGCGATGCAGTTCTCCTTCAGGGCTTGAGCAATCTGCTCAGAAAGTGCGCCGTCTGCTGACGGCGCTTCAACGCTGGCGACCCTGAAACGCTTATCGCCTGCTATGGAGCAAAACTCTGGCTTGAGCTCTAGGGCCTTAGGCAAGCACCCATCTTCCATTTGCGCGCGTCCGAAGCCGTCGTATGCAACGTGCGAGTATCCACGACCTGGACAGGGTAGCCCTGTATTACAGCAGGCAATATTCGATGGAAGAGTAAACCCCGCTTCGAGTAGGGCTGAAGCCTTCGAGCTGGGCGCAGTGCGCTCACGCCTTGCCGCGGAATGAACCAGCATCCAAGCTGCTCGAGGTGCCACTCACTCGGCGCAATCGGCCACTGCGAACGCCGCTCAGCAAGCACCCTGTCGATTTCCCGTATGAGGCCGCCTATCCTTGACGCCGCCAGCTCAGGCGTCTCATCGGACAACGACCACGAGAGATGGCCGTCTCCTATTGAGGAGGCGAAGCTCTCTCGTGCCTCCTCGATTCGCTTTTCCGTGAGATTCCGATAGGCCTTGTGCACGCTTCCCGGAGCATTCCTAAACAACATGTCGAGCTCGATCAGCGCTTTCCTGAGCTCATCCCGACTGGCATTCGTGATCAGCTCCTGCCGCTCGGCAAGCTCTCGCGCTCCATTCTTCCAGGCGTCAAAGGCTGACGTTTCGGCTTGGCTATCCACGGGCCCAGGCAAAGTTTTCGTCCAAATCAGACCAGCAATATTTTTCCATCGATAGGCGTGCGCAGACGATTTTGCAATCCACTCGACTGGTTGCTCACACTTCTCGGTCCTGTGCCGAGCGCCAAGCCTTTTCGTTTCCGGAGATGTGCAGAGCCGCGGGGAAAATCTGCACAAACCACGGCGGTGGCAACGAAAAGCTGCATCCTTCCTCTGCGAGGAAAAGCCGTGGCACCTCGGGGCATGGCGTTTCTATCAGCGCCGCAGCTACTTCGCGGTCCAGATTACTGAGACCTGTTAGCTGTAGGCGACTGCGGTTGATCCATAATTGGCGAGTTGGATTCAGGCGGACTACTTTCCAGCACATCGCAGCCAGTATGCCGGAGAATGCGGTGGCGCAGTTGCGTGCTCATCGAGGCGTCCGAACGGGTGCGCGGCTGCTGATCGAGGGATCGCCAGATGTGCTCGATCGCGGCACTCTCTTGTTGCTCTCGAAAACAAGGTTGGCATTTCAGCGATGCGAATTGGTCCGACTCGATGGCTGCGAAGCCGCTGTGAGTAGGCGAGCGCACAAACTGCTCGCTCGCGGAGCAAAGCACGGCGCGCGCCGCGCGCGACGTGACCGGTCTTCAATGGATGACGCGATCGCTTGAAGGGAGCGCGAGAATACGTTCACGGGGCGAGTCGAACCATAGTGATCACGAAGAGTGCTACCCGCGTAGTCCTGACGGAACGAGCCACGTTTGCACAGGGTCGGTTCGGTCATACGCGGGCTCACCGTATTCGGGCATCCCTCCATCCTGTTCCTCGTGCCGTTGTCGGTGAGGGAGGCGGCTCCGAACTTCGGCTTGACCGATCCGGTGTTCCTGCCGCCGTTCTCGTAGGCGACCGGCGGGCGGATGGCAGGTCCGCAAACAGAAGAATTGTACGACGACGTCTCGGCGAGCGTGCTGCGTGCCTTGAGCGGATTTCTGATGTCGGTCGCCTTGATCGTCCCGCTTGGCCTCGGCGTCGGATGGTGCGCCCAGCTCCGAAATCTCCTGAAGCAGTTCACCGAGATCTGCCAGAACACCGCATCGCTCGCGGTACTGCCTGATCTTCATCCTGTTTCTGGACATTCGCGAGCTCTCAAGATCACGATGTGATATATATATATATATAGCTGCGCCTGGTCGCTCCTGCTCAACACGATCGCGGCGGTGAAGCAGGTCGAGCCGCTCCGGATCACGTCGGCGCGGACGATGCGCGCGCCACCGCAGCAACTGTGATCCTTCCGGCGGCGCTTCCGACGATCGTCGTCGGCATTCGCCTCGCGAGCGCCTCGGTCATGCTCGTGCTCGTCGCATCCGAGATGGTCGGTGCCAAAGGGCTATTTCATCATCAACAGCCAGCACAGTTTTTGATCCCGCAGATGTACCCTCGCGATTACAGTCGCCGAGCTTACGTTCAGTGCCATCCTGCAGGTGATCGAGGGACATTTCACGCCATGGAAAGCGTGGCCTCTGCTTAATGGTCCGCAGAGCTCCTATACAGCGGGTGGACGAGCTCGTCGCGCCGTTCTCGAACCGGGTCTGGATGTACCAGCCATGTCACCCACGATCCTGGAGCGCGATCGTATCAGCTGGTTGCTTCCGACGACGGAAGCGATGGAAAAAAATAGAAAGTGGGCGATTGGCCTCACTGACTGCGGGATGCGTCCGCGCCCATTCTGGCCGCACCGGAACGGTGATCGTGGCCAGTGGCACCCACGCTCGTTCGAGCGTCACCGGATCGCGCAACTGGGCGACTGTGTCGGTGCGAATGTCCAGCCACTCGAACGATCGACCATGGACAGTGACAAGCTGAGCGGGCCGGAGTGTGGCGAAATGATCTTGACCAGAAACCCTTATCACTCGACAGACTCGAATTCCATGTTCTAGAGGAGTTCAAGATGATGTTGCCACACTGTTCAACTACGGGAAGTAGTGGCTTGACGGTCCCCGGCCGGAAGACCGCTAGAGTGGCCGCCCCATGGCACCCCGTTCCGTTCCTAGAACAGAAACGCTGTAGTGAGGGTTTCTTTGTCCAGAAAGGCTTAGTCGGCGTTATTTGCAACGGCAATACTGCCTCTGAGACAACGATGCGTGCAGCTCCGATTGTCCTGCGGGTACGTCTGACCTTCGACGAGCTTGATGCATGCGATCTGATCTTCAGTCCGCCCACTAGCGTGGGGCGAAGTGATTGCGGCACTTCGCCCCACAACGGACGTGCTCGCCCGGCTCACTCGAGAGTGCACCGGAGTTCGTGTCGCGACATGCCGCCCTCGACGAGGCGACCACCCGCCTGGATCGAAAGTGATGAGAGCTATGCCATCCGGTTTCTTTTGCCGGCAGAAAGCTTGGATCAGAACTGGCCCTAGTTTGGTATCCCAGGTTTTCTGGGAAGCTCCCACTGAGCATCAGTCCGGTCACTGTGGTGCCAGTTCGGCGGAGCAATGCCGCAGCAAGCAAGGCCGCCAGAGCATAGCCGAGCCCCTGGCAAAATCGGCCTGACCTCGCAACCTGATTTCGCCGCGGTCAACCCACACCGCAAACAACGCGAACGCCCGCGAAAAAGTCCCTTGCGTGTGCAGTGCGGTCGTGTATTGTTGCAGTGCGGTAGCGCCTCGCGCGACCGCCGTCCTCCTTGGGCGTTTCCTCCCTAGACTTGGGCCGCTTGTCATTCAAGCGGCCCTTTTTTCTTGCCAATGCGATCGGCCTTCGCATTTGCGACATAAACCTGACAAGGTCTTAAAACCGAATTGTCTCAACCACCATTTTTTGCGAGCGCCTCCTTACCTATGCTGAGCGCAAATTATGGTGGCGCGGAGCTTTTGATCCCCTAGCCCGTTTCGTTCCAGTTGCGGATTGAAACGCCAATCCTCTGGGAGATCAGGAATTCGTGCCGTCAGCGGTACTAAAGCGCGACGGAACTCCGCGCGCAACTCACGTCGAAGAACATCCGGCAGGAGCGATCAAGGCAGGTTTCCCAATCTGCTTCCTGAGCGTGCATACGCTGGGGCAACACAATGCGCGCTCACGAGTGGTGTCGCGTTGGTTCGCGCAATAGGGCCCTCGTATGCAGCGCAAAGTTCAACATGCATCTCGGTCGTGAGCAACGTAGCGTGTTGAGTTTGTCCGCCTTCCCGCTTGCCGTGCTACATCGCTCCAGATTTGTCCCAGAAGCCACCGCCCAAGCGGCTATAGCCGAGTGCACGAACCGCATCTATGCGGCGAGATTCAGTGTTCCGATGCAGCGCACGTCAGACGCTCTTAAGGCATCCGTTTGCTCGTCGAAAAGATTGGCTTCTTCAAGCACCGCCTCCTCACTCGCGCTGCTGCCGATCGCCCTGAGGTGAATACTACCGGACTTGGTAGGTTTGGTGTTCCTCGATTGTCAGCTAAGTCGTTGGCCCTTCTTGGGAGACACGCCTCGTGCGCTCCAAGTGTGGCCGGGACGAAAGTGCTTCCGGGACGGGGGAGACTCGATGCAATTTGATTGGACTGCGCTGCGCCGCGCCTCTCTTGCGCTGGCTCTGTTTGCCTGTGGCGTGATGGGGAGCGCTTGGGCCGACAATCCGCCGTCGCGCCCCGAGGCGACAACGCTGGCCGACCAGAAGGGCAGTCCCAGCGCGCGCGGCGGCCAAACACCTAGCACGCCGTCAGCGGCCGAGCAGCATCGCCTTCCGCCGGACTCCACCACGAGTCAAACGATCGAGCTGCCCGGGCGGACGCTCGCATTCACGTCGACCGCAGGTTCCATCCGCCTGTTCGACGAGAAGGGCGAGCCGCAGGCCGACATCGCATACACCTCCTATCAGCTCGATGGTGGCGACCGCGCCACACGCCCCGTCACGTTCTTCTTCAACTGCGCGCCTGGTGCATCGTCGGCCTGGCTACAGCTCGGCAGTGCCGGTCCTTGGCGGCTGCCGATCAATGCCGACGAGGTCACACCATCGACCTCTGCGGAGGTGAAGCCCAATGCCGAAAGCTGGCTCGATTTCACCGATCTCGTCTTTATCGATCCGGTCGGGACTGGCTATAGCCGCTTCGTAGCGACTGGCGCGGATGTCCGCAAGCGGCTCTTTTCCGTGGACGGCGATGTCAACGCGCTCGCCGTCGTGATCCGCCGCTGGCTCGAAAAGCACGATCGCCTGTTGTCGCCAAAATATGTCGCGGGCGAAAGCTACGGTGGTATTCGCGGGCAAAAGGTGGTGCGCCAGTTGCAGAAGCAGCAAGGTGTCGGCGTGAAGGGCCCGATCATGATCTCACCGGTGTTCGACTTCCGCGACTTCGGCGGCACGAGTCTTCTTCAATACGTCGCAAGGCTGCCGAGCTATGTCGCAACCGCACGCGAAGCCAAGGGGCCGGTGAAGCCGGCCGATCGAGCTTACGCTCGCGGCGAGTTCTTGACCGACCTGGTCAAGGGCACCGCAGACAAGGAGGCGGCCACGCAGCTGGCCGACAAGGTCGCCACGCTAACGGGAATAGACCAGGCGGTGAGCCGCCGGCTCGCGGGCCGCTTCGATGTCGCCGATTTCCGCGGCGAACTCGACCGAAAAAACGGCAAGGTGACCGGGCGCTTCGACGCTTCCATGCGCGGCCTTGATCCCTATCCGGATTCTAGCAGCTCTCGCTCCGGCGATCGCTCAGGGGAGGCGCTTCTGGCGCCACTGACCAGTACCGCCGTCGATCTCCTCACGTGCAAGCTGAACTGGCGGCCGGATGGCTCCTATGAGCTAATCAACGGCGCGGTCGGGCAGGCCTGGGATTTCGGCCGCGGTCCCGCGCAGTCGGTGTCGGAGCTGCGCGAGATCCTCGCAACAGACGCGAAGATGACCATGCTGGTCGGGCACGGCCTGTTCGATCTCGCAACGCCCTATTTCGGCTCGCAGATCGTGCTTGATCAGTTGCCCGCGTTCGCCGCGGCGCCGCGCGTCAAGGTCGCGGTCTATCCGGGCGGCCAGATGTTCTACTCGCGTGATGCATCGCGCCAAGCCTTTCGCGCCGAGGTCGAAGCGATGATGAAGCCGCGGGCGAATTGAGTCACAAGCAGGCGGCGCTCCGCGCGTAGTATGCCAGCGTTTTCTTAGCACGAGACCAGAACTGAAATCCTGGCGCCAGCTTGCGAATGTTTTTGGAGATGTCCGGCCGCGATCGTTCTTGCTCGAGGGCCGGCCGCTTTCTTTGACGGCCTCACCGGGCGCAAATAGCCTACGGGCAGCGGTCCATCGTGCGCCGGGCGTTCTTCATAGCGGATTGTTCTCGGCCCACCTGAGCGCCTCCTCATAAAAGCGCGCGCGATCGACCGGGTGGCGGGGCTTGCTAATGCGTACAAGTTCATCCTGCGCCTGCGCGGGGGCCAGGGCCCGGCCGCCGGTGAGCGCGGCGTCAAGCTATCAGGCGGTGAGCGGCAGCGCATTGCGCTTACGCGCGCCTCTCTAGCAAGGTGCGCCGGTGTTGGTCCTGGAGGAGGCGACCTCAAGCCTCAACTCGGAATCAGAAGCTCTCATCCAAGAAGAGCGATGGAGCGGCTGATGAAGGGCCGCACCTCGATCCCGATCGCTGTTGACGGTGCGCGTCTCGACCGCATTCTGGTGCTTGATTACGACATCATCAGCAAGCAGGGCTCCCATGCTGCCCTGGCTAAGCGGCCCGGGCGGAATCTATCGGCCTCCCCCTTTCGGGCGCCTTATTTCCGTGCGCCAGCCTGCGGGCAGTCGCGTTCCGCCACCGCCTTCGGCGGCTGAGGCGATGATCATGATCGACCGTGCCCGCTGGACGGCATCGCGAAACAACAATTGAGAAATTGCAAGCTGTATCCCGTGGCTAGCAGGGACGGCATCGCCTGAACTGCCACGAGGGCGACACCGTGCGGTTAGCAGTCTCGAAGCACTGAATAGCTAGGCATTGCCTCCTTGACCAGGACCGAGCTCTATCCTCGCCAAAGGTGAGAGCCGAGTTTGAGCCGAATTGGTAATGCGACCAGTTCGAGCCCGTGCCGCATCGACAATCTCCTTATGGATGTCGAGCGAAGCTCGTACCCTGCGAGGACGCATGGCCATGACAAGGGTCGGGCCTCAACCTGCGGAAACGCCGCACGCACGTTTGGCCCTTCAGGTCGAGCTCTCCGCTCCATCCTCGCATCCTCTTACATCGTGAAAATTCGTCCCCGGTTCAGGATATTGCTAGGATCGAGCGCTCGCTTGAGCGTACGCATTGTTTCGATTTCATCCGATGTCCTACTCATATTCAGATACGGCCGCTTAACTATGCCGATGCCATGTTCCGCTGAGATTGATCCGCCGAATTCACCGGTGATCTCATAAGCAAGCCTCTCTAGTTCCTCCCGTCTGTCAGGCGTGTGCTCGTGATGTAGCTCGATATGCAGATTACCATCGCCGACGTGACCGAACACAATCGCGAACGCTCTGGGGTCGATGTCTTTAATACGCCCAACAACTGTCTTGACATACTGGTCCATCTGATTGATGACGATGCTGACGTCGAGGGCAATACGTGCGGCATAAGGAAACGTCCGGGCAAGTTCCAAGCTGCAATCTCGGATACGCCATATCGCTGCTGCAGATGCATTCGACATCGAGAGCGTCGCGTCAAGGCTCATGTTCGCGCGCATTGCCGTATTGAGCAGCTTTTCGAGATCGGCATGGACACGATGGGCATCGTCACCGGAGGCCTCGATCAAGACATAGAACGGATGATTGACCGACAGCGGCCGGGTCACGCCGCTCACGCGCTCCAGCGCGAGGCGGTAGTACTCGTTCCACATCACCTCGAATGCCGTCAGTTCTCCGCCCAGATGTTTTCGCGCCATCCCAAAGATCGAGATGACTCGTTCAAAGGAGGGCAGGCCGCAAAGCGCCACTTGCCTCTCTATAGGGGCGGGGAAGATGCGCAAAGCGGCCCGCGTCACCACGCCGAGAATCCCTTCGCTGCCGATGAAAAGCTGTTTGAGGTCGATGCCGGTATTGTTCTTGATGTATTTGTGCAAGCCCTGTAGCACCGTGCCATCAGCGGTAACGACTTCGAGGCCGAGGATCAGGTCGCGCATCATGCCGTACCGGATCACGCGATTGCCGCCGGCATTGGTTGAGATGTTGCCGCCGATCGTGCAGCTACCGCGCGCGCCGAGATCGAGTGGAAACATGTAGCCTTCTTGCCCGACCTGTTCCTGCACTTTCTGTAGCGGAGCGCCGGCCTGCACCAATGCTGCGCCCGAGGAGGTGTCCACCTCCTGGATCGCATTCATAAGTTCCATTGACAGCACGATCTCATTCGGATTCGGCAGAGCGCCGCGTACCAATCCGGTCATGCCGCCCTGCGTCGTTAGAGGCACTTTTTCACTTTGACAGAGCCGGAGCAAGGCGGAGACATCTTCCGTCGTCCTTGGTCGGACGACCGCTCGCGGCTTCGCGACCGGTTTACCAGCCAAATCGTGGTAATAGCGAGAGTCAATGTCCGTGCCAGTTAGCACCGAACTTTTGCGGAGCGCCTTGCACAGTTGGTCGATGAAACTGTCGGTCATGTCCCTCACTCGAGTTAAAAGTCATGGCATGTCCCGATTAGAACGCTACAGCGCTCTTGTTGACGTGCAGGGGAGTTCTCGGCAACCTTCTCGAGTTCATTGAGAGCCACAAGTCGCGTCCGCGCATCATTGTGCCGATCTAGCAATGTTTACCGGTAACTTCCGACCGAACCCCACTGCTCTCGAAGCTGCGTTGTGTTTTCGCAGTAGCAATCGGTGTGCCACTCGATGAATCTGATGCGCAGCTCTGCTAGCCAGAAGAAAGTACTTGTACCTCCCAAACGCGAAGCGGCGCCTTGCATTGGGTCAGAACGAAATTCTGGCGCTGGTTGCGTCTGGTGTTGGGATTAGCTCAGCCGTGTTCGACAAGGCCGTAAGGTATTCTTTCGGGCCCAGATGACCGCAGATCCTGTTTGGTTTCCGGCAAGTATGACGACTGTCGCATTCTAAACACTAGCGGTCACCCGGGCGGCGTCCGGTTTTCCCGTCACAAACAACAGCTTAATACGTTTGCATGATGCTGGCACGGCTGTTGCTATTAAAGACAGCGATAGCGGCGTAAGACGACTGATGCTCTGTTGCAGTTGTTCGAGTCGCGAAGACATTCGAGCTGTCAATTGCATCGTCATGTGCTGCAGCCGACTGCCAAAAATGCAGTTCGGCTGCACCTCGTTGCATAGTGCTGGAGCAAGAACGAGGCAATGGCCAGACCGAGCAGATCTGTTTCCGCAATTATCGGGCGCTTGCGCAGCGCGTCCTATCTGAAAGGAACGCGCGGCTTTCCCGACGTGACACAAACTGTTTGCGTGCGCGACATTGTGTGCGCAAGAACAAAGGCAAGACAAATCTCTTGCGCGACTTCAAATCGAGCGTTCGCCAGAATAGCGTCGGAAACGGCGTAACAGGATCAGACCATTGAGCGGCGGTTGCGCGTGGCTCGGCGGCATAAACCTAAAGCAGCAATGTCGCACCTGTTTCATGGATGGACGTGTGTGCAAGCCGGTAATGTGCACCTGGTGAAGGTTAGGATGCGATCTGAAGTTCGTTTATGGCGTGCCACAACGATTGCGCTCGTTGCAAGTGGTGCCGCCAATCCAGCGGATCTCGAGCCTGCAGTGAACATGCCGCGGGGACTGTGGGGCTGGACCGAAGGATTAGATTGCGTGCTCGTCGGCGGCCAGTACGGCGGTAAGTCCTTCAGCGACTACGGTCCGTCAATCGATCGCGACGTCAGCGATACGTCTGGGCTTTTGCAAGATAGCAACATCTGCGACAAACGAAAGCTGCTGTGGCGGCGACATCACCTACCGACGAGCATTGAGGTGGGCGCGCTCACGCGCTTACCGTCTTGAAGGTAGCGCGGGATGGATGTGTAAGTAGCGCCTCGTTCCTCAAATCGGCGAGGGTCCACCTGATCGTGACTTATTCGACGATTGTGCGCCGACGCCCGCTATTCTCGCAGGAGTTTCGGCAGTGCCGTTGACCGCCGGCGTTCATAGAGGCTATCGTCCAGCTCTTCCAAAGCATCCAACAACCGGTTGTTTTCAATGACCTCCCTGTCGTGTCTTGCGCCATGCTGCGCCAATTCAGATGGAGTCGGCTCGCGCTGTCAGTGCGGCCGGATCGCGCCATGAATGTTCACCTTGACGAGCTACCCTCCGCAATCCGCGAGGTCATACCGTTCGTGTTTCAGCACTGGCTGAAGCAGCCTGTCCGCCTCACGATCGTTCTCGTCGGCTTCTTAGGTGCGTCGATCGCAGACCTACTGATGCCGGTTTACTCGGGCCACCTCGTTGACGCATTAACGTCGGGTCCGCACGATATGGCCGCACGGCATGCGGCGCTGGTTGCATTCGGCGGCATCATCTCCCTTGGTCTCATCTCGCTCATCCTACCGTTTATAGGTCTGAAGGCGAGTGTGCCACTCACGCTGAAGACGATCGCCGATGCAACATGCGAAGCCTTCATGCGGGTGCAGCGCTTCTCGACCGATTGGCACACCAATTCCTTTGCCGGCTCAACCGTTCGCCAGATCACGCGTGGCATGTCTGCGCTCGACCTGCTCAATGCCACCGTTCTGATGGCATTATGGCCGTCACTCGCCGCGCTCGTAGGCTCGATGATCCTGCTAATCCTGCACTGGCCCGGGCTCGGCAGCGTGATCGCGGTCGGCGCGGTTATTTATGTCGCGATCACTATTGGCATGACGATCGGCTATATTGCGCCAACGGCACGAATATCAAATGCCTGGTACCAAGGTCGGCGGCACACTGGCGGACGCGCTCACCTGCAACGCCGTGGTGAAATCATTTGGCGCAGAGAGGCGCGAGGATGCGCGTTTCAATGGTGTCATCAACCAATGGCAGGAACGGGTGTCACGCACGTGGCAGCGGGGCAACGCCAGCTATATGGTGCAGCACGTGATGCTCTTGTGCTTCCGCTGTTTGGTAATCGGCGGCGCCATTCTGCTGTGGATAGCGGGGCGGGCCTCGGCGGGCGACGCCACCTTTATGCTGACGATCTATTACGTCATTCACGCATATCTGCGTGACGTCGGCATGCACATCAACAATCTGCAGCGTTCTGTGAACGACATGATGGAACTTGTTACTATTAGTCGAGAGCCGATGGGAATCATCGATGTAGCCGGTGCTAAACCGATCGTTATCCGAGGCGGAAGGATTACATTCGAGGACGTGACCTTTCACTATGGGGGTCACCGCGCGCCATTGTACGATGGCCTGTCGATCGACATCCGCGCCGGCGAACGCGTTGGACTTGTCGGCCGTTCCGGTTCGGGCAAGACTACGTTTATCAAGTTGGTGCAGCGGCTCTATGACCTCTCCGGCGGCAGGATCCTGATCGACGGCCAAGATATTGCCAAAGCGACACAGCAATCGCTGCGCAGCCAGATCGCGCTTGTGAAGCAGGAGCCGATCCTGTTTCACCGCACGCTGACTGAGAACATCGCCTACGGCCGGCCCGAGGCCGACATGGCGGCGATCGAGCAGGCGGCGCAGCTCGCCAATGCGCATGACTTCATCCTGCGGCTGCCGAAAGGGTATGGCACGCTGGTCGGAGAGCGCGGTGTAAAGCTGTCGGGCGGTGAGCGGCAGCGGGTCGCGCTCGCGCGGGCGTTCCTAGCGGACGCGCCGGTGTTGATTCTGGACGAGGCCACCTCGAGCCTCGATTCGGAATCGGAAGGGCTGATCCAGCAGGCGATGGAGCGGTTGATGAAGGGACGCACTTCGATCGTGATTGCGCACAGGCTATCGACGGTACGCAACTTCGAGCGCATTCTGGTGTTCGATCGCGGTGAGCTCGTGGAGCAGGGCAACCACGGCTCGCTGACTCGGGCGGGCGGCATCTATCGATGGCTGTTCGAACCGCAGGCCACGGACGATGGGCTCGGCGAGCCCGTTCAACAAGTTCGCTAATGGAGTGGCTCGACCTGATCCGGCTCGACATCATGAGGACGTCCGGGAGCCAAGGGGACTTTGTCAATAGCATTTGTGAGCATCATCCGCCTTCCGTACCCCGTCTGGTCCATGTGCCTTGATTGGCTGGACAGATATGTCTGTCGGCTCAGCTGATTTGCGTAGAGTGGGCGCAACTTCCCGTGTCTGCGAGTTTCCGCGCTCGTCATTCGCGGGCGCTTGCCGCGTCTAAGGTAAGCGGTTTACCTCAATCTGGATGATGGAATCCCGGCGGCGATCAAGTTGTCCGATTTTGACCTCCAGAATCCAGCTGCATGCCCATGCTAATCCGAAACAACAAATAGGAAGAATGCCTTTTACAGCGTTCATGGATCATGGTGCTATCGAATGATAGTGCAATTCGATCAGTCGCCGACTTGGTGCCGCCAAGGAGGAAATGGCAGTTATATAATGTTTGTACTAGGCCACATCTGCAAGCTTTGGATGTCG
This sequence comes from Bradyrhizobium sp. 147, assembly GCF_023073935.1. NCBI lineage: Bacteria > Pseudomonadati > Pseudomonadota > Alphaproteobacteria > Hyphomicrobiales > Nitrobacteraceae > Bradyrhizobium > Bradyrhizobium sp. 147. The sequence continues at coordinate 13,604 of NZ_JADPKL010000081.1, forward strand.
GAAGCTGAGCTAAATCTGGTTCATGGAATTGGAAAGATGCGCCGAGGGAGCGACAAGGTATGGAGTGTGTAAAGGTTTCGCTGAGCCTTTAAGCTGTGCCCCGGCGGCGCCAAGCGATGTCCAATTTCTGACAGGTACAAGCCCCTGTCAGGTTTAGAACGGGGGGTATCCGGGGGGCAGCGTGATCAGACGCTTAACGCGTTCACGGTTCTGGCATGGCCGTTGCTAGTAAGGTTCAGCCACACTGAATGGAACGCTAAGTCTCGCAGGCGAAGATGAGCGATGATCGTACTCTGTGACATGTGTGTTGCCGGTCCTGAACAAAACGCAGACATAAAGCGCGCAACTTTGGCAATAGCTTCGGAAAGCAGCATGGAAGCGCTGGTTGCCTCCATCAATACGAGAGTTGGCTAGGAGTCGCGCTTGACGAGCACCGAATTTGATGGAGCGTGGACCTCCACTGCCGCTTATAAGCGGGGCCTGCCGCTAAGGTAACGAGAACGAGGAGCTGCTCGATGCCGATCGACTATCCCGCCATACTCGACCTCAAGACCGAAGCCGCCCCCTATTCGTGGAGCGATCGGGAGGTGATGCTTTACGCGCTTGGGATTGGCATGGGCTCCGATCCTCTGAACGAAAAGGAGCTGCAGTTCGTCAACGAGGCATTTGCAACGCCCAAACCGCTAAAGGTTATTCCGACTTTTGCTTCGGTCTGCGTCTGGGGGGCCCGACCCGGGTTCATCGACCTTAACCGCGTCATGGTCCTTGACGGCGAACGCGACATCACGTTTCACAAACCGATTCCCGCCGCAGCCAACGTTACTGCGGATGCGCGCGTACGCGGCGTGTACGACAAGGGAAGGGAGAAAGGCGCGATCATTCAGAACGAAGTCGTCGTTAGAGACAGCGCGTGCGATAAGATGGTCACGATCGTTTCTTCGACGTTTGCGAGGGGCGACGGCGGCTTTGGCGGACCATCGGAGGGAATGCCTGAGCCACATCAAATACCCCGTAGAGCGCCGGACCGATCAATCGATATCCCAACCCAGCCTGACCAAGCGCTGATCTACCGCTTGTCAGGTGATCGAAATCCGTTACACAGCGATCCGGAATTTGCGCGCCGGGCGGGTTTTCCCAAGCCCGTTCTCCACGGCATGTGCACCTATGGACTGACCTGCAGAGCCGTGTTGCAGACCTATGCCGACTACGATCCCTCCGCCTTCCATCGTCATCGCGTCCGCTTTTCTGCCCCGGTGTTTCCGGGTGAGATCATTACTGTTAATCTGTGGCAGGACGGCAATTCGATTTCGTTCGAGGCTCATGTTCAGGAGCGCCAAGTTACCGTCGTCAAGAACGGGCAGACATTGCTGGGCTGACCTGGTCTAGTTGAAGATACAACCGAATTGGCGCGGCACCCGTGCCGGTTCTAGAGACCAGTGCCGCGCGATTTTTGCCGCAAGGGCAAGGCGGTGCTTAGTGTAGCCAGCCGTTGCTTCGCGCCAATAAACGGTCCTGCAAAGGTGCCGAAAGCGTAAAATCCATGGTCTCCCTGAACGAGTCCGGCCGCGCTTGGGAGGTTCACTTAGGCCGCGGAAACTGCGATGTGAACGCCTATCTACTAGTCATATCTTACGAGGCGCGTGCTGTTAATGACCTGCTTGAGATCAGTGCTAACGACGTGAGCGCCGCCAAAAGAAGAGCCGTACCGGCGTTGAGTATGAAAAGTCACCTAGCGAGTAGTTGCAGTTGTGTCCTCGCTGACCGCGCTGCGTAGCCGTTGCGGGTGCGAAGCGGCCGGCACCAGCACTAGCGCGTACGGCTTGGCTCGGATGAGGAGGCGATAGCGCTCCACATAGGGGCCGATGAGCATCAGCTCACTATGGCCAGCTAGAGGCGTTTCATTGCAACGAATCGAATTCGAAGCTCCGTTCCCGAGCTGCCTTGGAGACGCAGGGGGCAAAAGTCGCTTGTGAGATCAGACGCCGTTGTAGGCTTATCAAAGAATCGTAAGAATCCAGCGAACCGAGTCGAATACGAAGCGTCACCCGTGCGGCAATTTTGAACGTAGCGCCATCCACAGCGTTCGGCGCGAGGGCGACGCTTGTTCTTCGCGATCGCTATCTGCTCAGCTGTCAGGTTTAAATGTGTATGTTCGGAGCGCGACGGTAAGGGCGAAGTATTTCGTTGCGCGGCTGGAAGTAGATGGACCTGCGCCTGCTCTATACACAGTGATTTCTGGCATGCCGGTTGCTGCCGTGACGTTGAAGCGTTGGGAAATGTTGGCAGGTCTGGAGTTACAATGAGAAGGTCTCGATTTGGTCAAATCAATACACAGCAGCACTGTCGCGTGGCGTTCATGCTACTTTGCGTTGGCAGCATGCCGTTCCAAAGAACGCGCTGAAACCTCGAAACGTCCTGTATGGCTGCGTGGCATGGCAGGAGATGACGCCGAACACAACGAAAGCGCATCAATGTCCCAAAGCTTGATCAACCTGCCCGCTATTTTGGACGTGGAACCGATCGAAACGAACCTATTTCGTGGCACTAGTCCGAACATCAACGCGCAACGGGTGTTTGGAGGCCAAGTGATCGGGCAGGCGATGGCCGCGGCATGCCGCACAGTGGAGGGTCGGCTGCCGAATTCGCTGCACAGCTGCTTCATCCGGCCCGGCGACCCGCAGGTGCCCATTATTTACAAGGTCGAACGGCTGCGCGAGGGCAAGAGTTATTCGACGCGCCACGTCAGCGCAATCCAGCATGGTACCGCAATCTTCTTTATCGTGGTCTCGTTCCATGCCGGGGAGGAGGGCGCCTTTGACCATCAGGACAAGATGCCTTGCGTACCGCTGCCGGAAAGGCTGATGGCAGAGGAAGTGCCTGAGCAGCCGATGTATTGTGAAACGACGGAATTTATCCGCCGTAATTACGCGATAGAGTTGTGCCCGGTCGAGCTCGGCCGTTATGTCGGTCAAAAAATTGACGACGGGCGCGTTCATGTCTGGATCAAGGCGGCGACGAGGCTGCGCGATGATCCAGTGCAGCATATGTGCGCGTTGGCCTATGCCTCCGATTACCCACTGCTCGATGCGGTGACGGCGCGCTATGAGCGCCCATTGTTCGACCAGCGTATGACGATTGCAAGCCTCGACCACGCAATGTGGTTTCACCGCCCGTTTCGAGCAGACGACTGGCTGCTTTACGCCAAAGAGTCGCCGAGCGCGCAAGGCGGACGCGGTCTCGTCCGCGGCTTGATCTTCGAGCCTAACGGCACATTGGTCGCATCTGTTACCCAGGAAGGTTCGGTGCGCGAGCGTCGCTGAGCTGTCATGTGCGTATAAACGTGATGATCATCTCGAAGATCCAACAGCCGCCGGTTCTCAGCCCGAGAAGCGTCCATCCCTCGTCCATGTGCGTTGTCGTGCTCGGACCCTCGTTCGGTTGAGTCGATGTTGCCAACCCGACAGTAACCGCAAGTATCGCCGCCGGCGCAGGATGAGGATACCGATTTCGCATCTCGAGACCGTCTTGTGGCACGGTGATTGCTGGGCAAGTGAAGGATCGTTGGAAAGGGTGGATGGGGTTGTCCGGGCCCAGGAGTTCAAAGGAAGGCGTCTCGATTCTTGCAAATCGATGTCAATGCACCAGCACAGTTGCAGCTGGCCCGCCTCAGCTGCAAACCACACGGGCCCAAGAATTCCCTTACGGCCCGAAAGAATGCTCGATTTTCGGACTTCGGCTTCATCGCACGGCTGCCATTCAGGGGAATGATGAAGAAAAGCAAAGGCGCGTCAATGTCTAAAACCTCGATCGACCTGCCCGCCATCTTCGACCTTGAGCCAATCGAGGTGAATCTGTTTCGCGGCAACAATCCAAATCCTCGTCCTCAACGGGTGTTCGGTGGCCAGGTGATCGGGCAAGCGATGGTCGCGGCATGTCGCACGGTGAAAGACAGGCTGCCGCATTCGCTGCATGGCTATTTCATTCAGACCGGTGACCCACAGGTTCCGATCGTCTACGACGTCCGGCGACTGCGTGACGGCAAAAGCTATTCGACACGCAGCGTCACAGCAATTCAGCATGGTAAGGCAATCTCTTCCATCGTGGTGTCCTTTCACGCAGGCGAACACAGCGCTTTCGATCACCAAAACAAAATGCCCGCTGTTCCGCCGCCGGAAATGCTCGCCGCAGAAGAACTAGCCAAGTGGTCGAAGTTCACCGACATACCGGAATTCATCCGCCGCTATTATGACCGCGACCGTCCGATTGAATTGCGTCCGGTCGAGATTAGCCGTTATGTCGGTCAGAAGGCCGATGACGGCCGCTTTCATATGTGGATGAAGGCCGCAGCAAAGCTGCCTGATGACCCGACGCTTCACATGTGCGCGCTGGCCTACGCCTCAGATTTGGCGCTACTCGATGCGGTCATGGTCCGCTATGGCCGCACTCTGTTCGACGGCCGCATGATTTCGGCGAGCCTCGATCACGCAATTTGGTTCCACCGACCCTTTCGCGCCGACGAGTGGCTACTTTACGCCAAAGAGTCGCCGAGCGCGCAAGGCGGACGCGGCCTCGCGCGCGGCTTGATCTTCAAGCGTGACGGCACGCTGGTAGCGTCCGTCTCTCAGGAGGGCTCGGTGCGCGAACGGCGTTCGGTCTCCGACTGAGCAGAAACATCCTGAGACCGGCAGTCGTGCGCCTCACCCCCGTCAGCAGTATTGCGATCAGACCCCCTTCATCTGCGGGAGCGTCGAAGTTGCGCCATCTGCGCGAAAGGCAATGACCGTCTTATGCTCTCATTGTTTCCGCCAGCTCTTGAGAAGCGATACGCTTTGACTAAACGGAATCATCATTTGCGTCTTCTTAGCGTGCGCGAGGCCGGCTCCAGAAACTGATGTTTCCAGACCCCACGTGAGCCAACCGCACAAACGATCGTAGAATTTACTCGGAGAACCAATTTGGGTGGGTAATCGCACTGGCCTGGGGCATTGTAAACGAATGAACGATGCCACTAATGACGCGCGATCATCTGCAGGCGAATTCACAAACATTCGTCGAGTGAGGAACGCTGCGATCCTACCGTGTTCGTCTTTCACGCAAAATAGGGCCTTGCGGCAGCATTCGCAGCCCTTACCCAGGCGAGTCAAAATCGTATTGTCAGCGCAGTGAGAAATGAGATCTGACCCACGTCGGCTTCAGATGCGCCCGTTCGCATCGCCAAAAGAAGCCACTCTTGGGCGAGCTAACCGGCCGGAGATCCGGACAGAAAGTCTCGATGAATGAGAATTGTGCTGTATTGGTATTTAGCCGAAGCGGCTTGCGAATAATCGAGCAGGCGATTCGGACCTCGGGCGGGGCCCAACCGACGATGCGGAACCCGTGCGACCGAGCTCGACACGCGCGATGCGTCTCACGGAGGGCCCCGATGAAGTGCACTGCCGCACAATTGTCAGACTTGAATTTCGGAAGCATCCAGCTGCTCGGGTGCTAAATGAAGCGGAACGCTTCAACAATTTCGAGGAGCGTCACCGTGGCCGAGGGCTTCAGGAAGGACGAGGAGTTTTCGGGCACGAGACCCGTCGAAGAGCGACATCGCATCGACGAGAGCCGTCTCGACCGTTGGATGCGCAAGCATGTCGAAGGCTATACCGGTCCCTTGACCGTCTTACAGTTTAAGGGAGGCCAATCCAATCCCACATACAAACTCGATAGCCGCGGCCGTTCCTACGTGTTGCGCAGAAAGCCGTTCGGCAAGTTGCTGCCGTCGGCGCACGCGGTCGACCGCGAGTACCGCGTCATCTCGGCGCTAGGCCAGCAGGGCTTCCCGGTTCCAAAAGCGTTTGCGCTCTGTACGGACGATGCCGTCATTGGTACGGCATTCTACATCATGTCGATGGAGGAAGGCCACGTCTATTGGGATCCGACTTTGCCGAGCCAGCCTGCCGAAATGCGGGCAAAGATTTTCTGCAGCAAGATCGAGACTCTCGCGAGGCTGCACATGTTTGATCCCGATAGCATCGGCCTTGCGGACTTCGGAAGGCCTGGCAATTATTTCGCGCGCCAAATCGATCGCTGGAGCAAGCAGTATCGCGCCTCGGAGACGCAATATGTCCCGGAGGTTGAAAAGCTGATCGAATGGCTGCCCAACACGATTCCCGAGCAGAAACGTGTCTCCATCGTGCATGGCGACTATCGGCTCGACAACATTATCTTCGATGCAAAGCAGCCGCGCGTGATCGCGGTACTCGACTGGGAATTGTCGACGCTCGGCGATCCCATGTCCGATTTTACCTATCTGTTGATGCAATGGATCAGGCCGGGCCTTGCGGACGCCGACCTGAAGACGCTCAATATCCCGAGCATGGACAAGGCCGCGCAAATCTATTGCGACTGCACGGGCAGCGAGCTGCCGGACTTGAATTGGTATTTTGCGTTTAATTTCTTTCGGTTGGTCGGCATGACTCAAGGCATCGCAGCCCGCATCCGAGATGGCACCGCCGCCAACACCAAGGCGATCGAAGCTGCCAAGCGCACCGTGCCGCTCGCGAAAGCATCATGGAAGTATGCGCAGAAGGCGGGCGCGAGGTAACGCAAATTGTTGAAACCAGCCGATGTCAGGAGAGTTCTCAGTGAGCAGTTCTCGGCCTCAAGTTCAATAGAGGCGATCAGCGGTCCGCGGCGCCTGTTCCTCCGAGCCGCCTCACGCCCTAGACGCAAGAAGCGCAGCGGTCGGCGCACCGCGGTGAAGAGATGGCGATCGAATAGCAAGCCTGAGCACCGTCGGGCCGCCTGGCGTCACGCCATCTTGTGCTTCTTCAGGTCCATGCTCAGACATCCGTCGGCAGATCTCATACCGATCAACAAGCTGTTCACCGCCTGGCCGTTCCTGGGCTCGAGACATTCGGTAACTTGCATGCCGCATTCATTTCCCATCGGCCGCGTCCATAGCGAGTAGCAGGGCCTATAGGGCTCGAACAATCGCAAGTCGTCGATCGCCCAGTCCATGGAACCTCAGATGGCTCTGATGCGCCGCAGTCCGCGCGAATGTACTCCTCACCTGACTAGGTAGTGTCCCGATCGCTGTTGACGGTGTACAGCAATACTGTCGCCGCTTCGCTATATCGGCCGTGGGTACAGACATGAATAGCCTAGTTGATCCCCTGCACGTCCGACAATTGCTATATGATTATGCCGCCGTCACAACCGGCTCAATCGTCAACAAGAGCGTCCATGTCTCCAACTTTTCAAGTGTAATCGCTTCCCAAGAAACTCACGAAATGGGCTTTGATGGACCTCGACAAAAATCGACTTCGCGTTTACAGCCCGTTCGAGCGTATGAGCTGTTACGCCCCAGCTTTACAGAGCATCTTGCAGAGGTGTTTGGCGTTGACCCGCTCCCACATGCCCATCCTCACGACGGTCTATAAGATTATGCCCGGTAATAGCCTTCCAATAGGATGGGTTAAGCGCGAACAGCATCTGTACAGGCATACCCAAAAACCGTGGCAGGAGTAGCAAGCGGGAGCCCTTTTGCCATGATTTGGTATTTGGCGTGGTGGCAGCGATGGCTGGACGGGTCGTTGCGCAATACGGATATGGGCATCAATCAAGCCGGAGATGTCGGCTGAGGCTCTCAAGACGCCCGATATTAACTACCTCGGCGATGATTGTCTCCGCGAACGCCACGCGGCGGCGCATACCAAGTCGGGTGGCCGGAGCTTGCTGCTGTCCGGCGATGCACAGCGAGAGGCAGTGATCTGCTGCTCCCATGCCGTGCCTGGCCGACGACAACCGGACACGCCATGGTAAATACCGGCGATCTTCGTGTACGAACGCCCGGGTATCTTGTTCCGTTTCTAACAGACCTGGATAGATCTCGCTTCAATACACTGAGCGTCGTTTCCTATGTGCGAACATTCTCAAAGTAAAAGGTTAATGTGTTCGAACGTCGCAGCACGGGCGTTACCTGTTTAGGAGCGGCTAAACTGAATAACGGCACGCAGCAGGACTGGAAAGGCGAAAGCTGATGAAGATCACGGGCGTTCGCACCCATATCCTTCAAGCCGCGCTGTCGGAGCCTCTTGCCTCCGCCCGTGGCTGGTATGATACGCGCACAGCGATGCTGGTCGAAATCGAGACCGACCAGGATATTATCGGCTGGGGCGAATGCTACGGGCCGGCAGGGATGACGGCTGCCGTGATCGAGAGCGTCGCGCCATGGCTGATCGGGGAGGATCCGCTGCGCACCGAGTATCTCTGGCAAATGATCTATGCGCGCCTGCGCGATCACGGCCAGAAGGGCGTCGTGATAGAAGGCGTGAGCGGTATCGATATCGCGCTCTGGGACATCAAGGGCAAGCATTTCGGCGTTCCCGTGCATCAGCTGCTCGGCGGTGCGCAGCGGACTCACATCGTCGCCTACGCAACTGGCCTCCATAGACGCCAAGTTGAAGACCCCACCCGGGATCTAGCCGAGGAGGCGGCGCGCTACGTCGATGAGGGCTTCTCGGCGGTGAAGCTCAAGGTCGGCTTCGGTGTGGAGGAGGATGCGCTCGCGACGCGCGTCGTGAGAGAGGCGATCGGGCCGACTGTGTCGCTGATGGTGGACGCGAACCACGCCTTTGACAGCGTCGCAGCGATCCGTCTGGGCCGTATGATCGAAAAACACGATATCGAGTGGTTTGAGGAGCCAGTGCCGCCAGAGGATCTTGCCGGGTATAGAGCGGTAAAGGCGGCAATTTCGATACCGATTGCGGGCGGAGAATGCGAGTTCACTCGCTTCGGATTCCGCAACCTGCTCGTCTCGCACGCGCTCGATGTGGCCCAGCCCGACATTTGCGCGGCAGGTGGGCTCTCCGAATGCAAGAAGATCGCTGACATGGCAGAGGCATTCGGCGTCCGTTATAATCCGCATGTTTGGGGCACCGCCATCGCAATTGCGGCATCGCTACATTTACTTGCCGTTCTCCCGCCGCACACACGGTCCTCGCCCATACCCCTAGCGCCGCTGCTGGAGTTCGACCGAACCGAAAACCCACTCCGGCAGGCGATTGTCACCGAGCCCATCGAGCACGCTCGCGGCATCGTCCCCGTACCTAACGCGCCGGGGTTGGGGATCGAGATCGATCGCAAGGCGCTAGTCCGATTTGCTAGGCAGTGATGCATCAGCTGCCGTGCGCGACCGCAACATTGCTGAATGGCAGGCGCTTGCGCTAGGTCGCTCAAGCCTCGCGAGCCCCAGCCACACGTCTGGTGATCCGGACAGACACCGAGCGATGCTCCTGTCCCTCGCTCGCGTTCATAGTCATGCCTGGTGTTCGATCAGCATTCATCAAGCGCAAGTTCGAAGAACCGTTGTGCTGAATAATAATGTCGGTGGTCTGCTTAGGACCGGCTGTTGCGGAAGGGGTCTCGTCGAACCAGCTGGCAGATCGACGAGGGCAGCATGAGTCCTGCGCGCGGGGCGTCAGCCGTTCTGGACCCTTGTCGCCGGGGAGCTATCGTGCGGAGAGCACCTCAATCTTACGTTTGGCAGCATTGTCGCAACCTAGCTGGAGATTAGGAACGCGAGCAAATCGATCGGCCACCCGCGCGACAGTCGAGCAGATGTCAACCTTCAATTGTCGTGCGAATTACGACAACTGAGGCATCTGCATCCGTGCAGATCTGGAGCTATCGTTCGTTCGAGCTCGGTAGTCCTGAGAACGGGGATGTCTGTTCCGTCAAAGCCCAGGTAATCTACGAACGACTCGTTTTCGTATCGAATTAGAAAGTCAAAGCGTTCGAGCGTTGTTGGCACGGCCGTTGCTACAGAGAGGCTACAACACTGTCAAAGAGGCGGGCTGAATGCATTTTGGAAGGCAGGATGGATGCTGCGCTCGCTCTCGCAAACCGGGGTGCTCGTTTCTGACGGAGAGAGAGGCGGGAATAGCAGCACAATCGTTGACGTCGATTGAGAGGGAAAAAACTCCTTAGGGGCAAATCACACTTTTGCGTCAAAAAGCTAACGAGAAGTTGAGCTGGACATGGGCCCATCATCCTACGGCTTCGCAGGAGCCACTAAAAGGAGATGCCTTCGTGACGCAAGAATACGCTTCGCGTTCAGTTCACCTAACGTCGAGGCCTCGCCCGATTGGCATGAATGGACAGGCTTTCGCAGCCCACCCCGCCTTGATCCGGTTGCAGGAGAATCCGATGGATCTTGTATTCACCGACGAAGAACAAGTGTTCCGAGAGGAAGTGCGCCAGTTTCTGCGCGATAATGTATCTCCCCAAATGCGGCACAACATGGTCGAAGGCCGCCATGTGTCGAAGCAAGAAATGGTCACTTGGTGGCGTATCCTCAACAAGAAGGGGTGGAACGTCAGCTCCTGGCCGAAGGAATATGGTGGCACAGGCTGGAGCTCGGTCCAGCACTACATCTTTAGGGAGGAACTGCAGATGTATCCGGCGCCGACGCCGCTCGCCTTTGGCGTCGGCATGGTTGGTCCGGTCATATACACCTTCGGCAACGAGGCGCAGAAAAAGTATTATCTACCGCGCATCGCAAACGTAGATGACTGGTGGTGTCAGGGCTTTTCGGAGCCCGGCGCCGGCTCGGATCTTGCTTCGCTCACGACCAAGGCCGAACGTAGGGACGACAAGTGGATCATCAATGGACAGAAGACGTGGACCACATACGCGCAGCACGCCAACATGATCTTCTGCCTCTGCCGCACCGATCCCAGCGCCAAGAAGCAGATGGGCATTTCCTTCATCGTCTTCCCATTGGATACGAAGGGCGTGACGGTGCGCCCTATACAGACCATCGACGGTGGCTATGAGATCAACGAGGTTTTCTTCGACGACGTCAAGGTGCCCTGCGAAAACCTGATCGGCGAGGAAAACAAGGGCTGGGACTACGCAAAGTTCCTGCTCGGCAACGAGCGCACTGGTATTGCAAGGGTCGGCGTCTCCAAGGAGCGCATCCGGCACATCAAGGAGTTGGCCTCCAGCTTCGAAAGTGACGGCCGTCCTTTGATCGAGGATCGCACCTTCCGGGAGAAGCTCGCCATCTCCGAGATCGAGCTGAAGGCACTGGAGCTTACGCAACTGCGCATTGTCACCGCCGAAGGAAAGCACGGCAAGCCAAATCCCGCGTCTTCCATGCTTAAGATGAAGGGCGCACAAAGCCAGCAGGCCGCGACTGAGCTCTTGATGGAGATGATCGGGCCATTCGCTGCGCCCTATGACGAACATTCGCACGAAGCGATGGGCTGGACCGCGCAGATCGCGCCGAGCTACTTCAACAACCGCAAGGTCTCGATCTACGGCGGCTCTGACGAAATCCAGCGCAACATCATCGCCAAGGCGGTGCTGGGGCTCTAACCCTTCTTCCACCCTGCAAATGGGGAAACGGCAGCAGGTCCAGATCCATTGCCAGGAGAAGCTGAGATATGGACTTCAATTTGTCCGAGGAGCAACGGCTCCTCAAGGAAAGCGTTGATGGATTCTTGACCGATGTCTACGATTTCGAGCAGCGCAAGACATATTTGAGGGAGAGGGGCGGCTGGAGCAGACTAATCTGGAGCCGCCTTGTGGAGCAGGGCCTGCTCGGGCTTCCCTTCGTCGAAGCCGATGGCGGGTTTGGTGGCGGCGGCGTGGAGACCATGATCGTGATGGAAGCGTTCGGCCGAGCGCTGGTGGTCGAGCCTTATCTCACTACCGTCGTGATAGGCGGCGGCTTCCTGCGCCGTGGCGGTTCGGATGCGCAGAAGACAGCTCATCTGCCAGGGATCATCGACGGGAGCAGAACCTTCGGCTTCGCGCAGCTCGAAAGGAACTCTCGCTATGATCTGAACGATGTGATGACCTCCGCAAGGAAGACCGGCGATGGGTGGGTCATTGACGGCGAAAAATTTGTCGTGCTCAACGGCGAGAACGCCGACACCTTGATTGTCATCGTCCGCACCAAAGGCGCTCGACGCGATCGAGATGGCATCGCGGTGCTTTTGGTGCCTGGCGACGCAGTAGGCATCTCCAAGAAGGGCTACCCGACCCAAGATGGGCTGCGTGCCGCCGACATCAGCTTCACAAGGGTCGAGGTGGGCAGCGCAGCTGCGATCGGCGATCCCGAGAACGCATTGCCGCTGATCGAGCGGGTGGTAGACGATGCCCGCACCGCGCTTTGCGCCGAAGCCGTGGGCCTGATGGACGAATCGCTGAGGACCACAGTCGAGTATATGAAGACGCGAAAGCAGTTCGGGGTGCCAATCTCCTCGTTTCAGAGTCTGCAGCACCGCGCCGCCGACATGTTTGTGGCGCTCGAACAGGCGCGCTCGATGTCGATGTACGCTACAATAGCCGCGGATATGGATAATGCTGTCGAGCGTGCAAAAGCTGTCGCTGCGGCTAAGGTGCAGATCGGAAGGAGCGCAAAGTTCATCGGCCAGCAGTCGATCCAGCTTCACGGTGGATTTGGCATGACCATGGCCGCTAAGATCGGCCACTATTTTAAGCGGCTGACCATGATCGAGAACACGTTTGGGGATGCCGACTATCACCTTCGTCGGGTGAGTGAGACGGGCGCGTTGGTGTGATTTGTGGCACTTGAGAAAATGGGTGTTTCAGTTTGAATCGTTCTTGCTGAGACGTCCAGCATTTGCGGATGTAGTCGTGAAGTTTGAGACATCATCACGGTCTTGAGCCGTCGCTGCCATGCTGTCCAATGTCCTGACGACCCGGCGCGTTCACTTACCCGCGTCGCTCGGCCTCAATCCGATCGATGACCTGAACAAAGCCTGGGGGTGCGGCCTTCCGGCCGATCCGGCGCCAAACCCCCTATTTGTGCTCGCGCTGATGGATGTCGTGGGCAAGACGATCGATCAATGGAACGTTGCGAACAATTCTTCCGAAAATACCAAGCAGCAGATGTGGGGGCCGAGGAAAAATTGCCAAAACCCGCGAGCATACATTGGAGCGCGGGCACGCCGTAACGGCAAGGACGAAGATGTCCTTGCCCTTGAACCTCAGTACCGCGCGCGTCCGCTGGACGGTGTTTGGGCAACAGCTCCGTATTTGCACAACGGGTCCGTGCCGACGCTTAAGGACATGTTATTACCCCAGGGCCGGCGGCCAAACTCTTTCTGCGTGGGCAGCCGCAAATTCGATCCTGTTGGCGTCGGGCTCGTTGCGAAAGTGCGAGCGAACGACGCCTGCGCGGCCGGCCTACGGACTTCAACGTATCGCTGCTTGGGAATAGCAATCGCGGGCATTCCTTTGAGGACAAGGAAACCGATATAACGAAGCTGCCGCCTGGGGTCATCGGGCCGGAATTAACCGACGCCGAACGGCGGGCGCTTCTGGAGTACTTGAAGACGCTGTAAGGAAGTGGTTACCGCTGGAAGCTGGACGCTCATCGCCCGACGGCAGATCAAGCCGATCGTTTTGAAGCACACCATCCACGAAAACTAATCCGCGTATTGTACATATCACTCACTGTCGTGAAAGGGAGCGCCGGAGTTCGTTCCGAGGAAAAGATGATGGCGGCGCTCCTTGATTCGATTGCCGATCTTGCCGGCGCGAGCCGGGCTTGGCTGAGCAATTCGATCAGAAGGCTGAACTCTGGCCAGTTTGGAGGCTTCATCAGGAGTAGAGCCGTTAACTCAGGAGGTGCTCCCGCGATCGAGCTGCGTATGCGGATTGGGCAGACATCTACGCGGAAGGTGAACTGGATTGCGCAGCGGGCCTTCTGCGTCATCGACAGAGCTTGCCGGGTTCACGACATCGAATAGATTCATTATTGATGATGCGCCACGAGCGGGCATGTTCAACCCTGAGGCCCAGCTTGGCGCGGACAAGACCATCAGGCTATCGAACGACTAGCCAGACTATGTCGGTAATCTTCGCTAAAGAGATTAGACCTAATGACGCGCGATGTTCTTTCGTTATATGATCATGCAACGTTAAGTGAAGAGACTTAAGACCATTCCCATCGCCGTTCACATTCGCAATTGCTAAAATTTATGTTGTGAAAGTTGCCGCGCAGTGCAGTCATTGCGCCGCTCCATTGGAGGAGACTTTCTGTGCTCAACTCTGAAACCGCCGCCTGCCTCCGTCGAATTCTGGATGAAGTGTGCAAGGACCTGTCGCGGCACGAGACCGGCATCCGAGCGCACGTCGCTTCCAAAAGTCTAGAAGCCGCCTCACGCGGCGAGACGTCCGTCGAAGTTCTCAGGCAAGTTGCGCAAACCGCGTTGAGCAGCGCTCCCTCCATGTGGCCTCAGCAAAGTTCTCGTCGGTCTTCATCCGAAAATACAGGTGCCGACGAACCTGCCGGGCCAACCAAACAGGATTAAAGCAGACCGATCCGAATCCCATCTACAAGGCGCCCGCGAACTGGAACCATTCAGGGAGCGCGCCGTCTGGAAGCTGATCCGGAACGGCTAAGTGCGCGAGACGGCATTTGCCGAAAAGGGAATCAGTTCAGGGACTGGCCAGCGGGTCTCGCGAAGCGCGATCATATGCCTCCAGACTCACCAAACAACCCGCAAGGAAGCTGGGCGATTTGGTGCGCAGAGACGGCGAGCGCCGCAAGTTCGAGTAAGCTAGTCCAGCTGAATAAGACGGCACGGAAGCGCGCCGAAAGCTCAGGGGAAAACATCACCCGCTTGCGATGTCCCGTCGACGGATTAGAACCTTTGAGCGACCTGCCTCCAACTGTCACTGCGGGCTCGTCGAGATCCTCCGACTGCTACATGCGGCGCGGTACTGACTTCGGATCGGACGGAGCGGTGCTCGACGTTCGCCGAAGATCTCCGAAACGGGCCGTGCACGGAGGTTCGTGGTGCTCGAGCGCGAAGGGGCAACGCGATACATTCGCCGCGGCCGACCTGAGCAGCGAGAGTACGGAAGGGGCGGCTAGTCCGGCAAGGTGTCGGCTGTTGCATCGTGGAGCATGCTAGGTGGCGCCGATCAGGGTGAGATTTCGCTCTCATCCTGTTTGTCGCGCACCCCCTCGGGGTCCGCAGCTCTGACGAACAAGTGCGTCAAGACGGTCGCGTCGGCGGGGTGTGCATGGCGTCACCAAGCCTGGAGGCGCGCAACTGACAAGCGATCAGAAGTCAGCCCGCGCGTATACACCGAGCGGATCGTTCCCGTCGCCGGCATGATTACTTGTGAATTATAGGTGCTGTCGGTTTCAGTATCGAATCTAGCCGACTCGACTTTGATATCACTTCAGGCTCTTCCTCGTGTTCGAGAGCTTCTCGCCTGCGCTACTCTCGGTCACGACGCCGCCACTGGAACGTAAGTTGCCCTGTCGCCAGCCTTGAATGTAAAGGTATCTGCGCCGGCGCTGATACCATTCCCTACAACCGGCTCTGCGAGCGAGAGCAACCATAGACCCTGAAAGCCCGTCGCGCTATCGAGCTGTCCGTCTAAACGGTCGTCGGTCCGCATCCGACAAATTTCACGGTTAGCCTGATGACTAGCCTTGATTGGTCTGAGCAAGCCGGCCGCTTGCCGGTTGAGGCACGCCCGCGTCGCGGGAGCAGCTTGCATTGTTCGTATATGTGCCGCAGATCGCGCCTGTATTCTCGTCAAAGGTGTTGCTGCTCAGTGTTGAGCCATATTGGTTGGTCCAGATCCCAGATAGGTTGCGCCTGTACCGAAGTCACTAGCCCCACTCCGAAGCCTCAACCGGGTCATCCAAGCCTTCTGCGACATCGTCCACTCCGCCGAGCTCAGCAGGAGCCAGCCATCTGCAGGTTAGCGGCGTCGTTCAAATCTATGAGAGCGCCCGAATTGAACGCTGCTTTGGGCCCGCGCCTTTCAAGCTGCCAACAGCAACGCCTGCTAGGCACCCCTTATCTTTAGCGGGCAGTGAGACCGATCTGCCGGCCGAGCCAAGCAAGACCCCAAGCACAATTTCGCACGGCGCTGCTTACAAGCAGCTTTGTCTGCACATGCAAGTAAGCCCGAACGGAGTCTCCCGCTGCCTGTGACGAACCTCAGCTTTTTGAAAGGGTCCTTGTTGGCGATGCGCAGACTTACACGACGGCTCGGCCGCGTGGGCGCGTCGTTACGCAGTTGTTGCATTCTTTCATCGTCGTCTCTTAAACCTCGCAGTTTTGGTGCGTGTCTGATCATCTTTGCGCGCCGTATGGTTGCATGAAGGCAGGGGCGATCATTAGGAAGATGGATTCCCCGCTTATGATCTTAGATCCGATGCTGCCGTAGGCGTCGTGCTGCTAATCGGGGCAAAATAGCCTGCCCATAAAGTGCGGCTTTGCAATGTGAGAGCGCGAAGTCGCTGCATTGTCTCGGGGCCGCACCGTATTCTGCGCGGTCCCCGCGCTCTGTCTTCTGTTCTCTGCGGGCAACTGCCAGGAAGCCAAAACAAGCTGCGTTCCGTGAGGAAAATCTCCGCCTCCGGACAGAGCAAAAACGTTACGTCACAGCCCGGACGACCTGCATTCCGCGACGCGCGCAGATTTCGCAAATCGAGGGATTGAGTCCGTTGTTTAGCTGCAATGGGAGTTGCAGCGTTAAAATTTTCCGCGGCTTTCCTGCTCAGCAAGAAGAGCATCCCAATAAACAGCCGACGAAAGACGAGGCGCATTGACAACTCCAAGTCGCGAGGAAAGTGATTGCGAGCGGAAGTAGTTGTATACACAAGATACTCTCTCTGATAGAGTTGCTTGCCGAAGCTGGGTGTCTGTCATATCCGCTTCGCGAGCGCCGGCCGCCAACGAGTTCGATTCTCGTCGTGCGGATGAGGCCAAGCCGGTCGCGTCAGGTGACGTTGCAATCGTTGTTCGACGAATTTCCAAGGACGCGTTCGGAGACGAGGCGAACTTTACTCAAGATCGAAAAGAAAGCTGGTTTCGTTTCATGGACTGGACATGGATTGCGTCTATGATTTGTATCGTCGACAGCTGCAAAGTCGATCTGGTGGCGCTATATGCGAGTGCCCTGCATGGAGCGGCACTGGCTGTGTACGCCGCACTCAGAGGGAGTCAGATCCTAAGATGATGGTGCTCTGTAACAAGATTCAGCCGGCTCCTTGTGCGGCGTGGGTTACCCGCCCCTCAGACAACTCGCATGCGTGTCATCAAGACGGATTTGTCGCGTTTATCGCCAGGCGTAACCAACAAACACGGAGTTTGTTTAGACATCCACAGAGAAAGGCGCTGTCATGAGTGGCACAATGACCGTTGATAATGTCATTCCGCGAGCAGACATCGTCAAGCACGCGGACCGGCTTGGGATCGAAATCAAGGACATTACGCAGTCAGACGATTTGTCTGACGAGGCACATAGCCATTAACCGGCTGCTGCTTGAGCATAAGGTCATCTTCTTCCGTGATCAGGGACATCTGGCTGATGCCCAGCAACAGCGTTGTGTGCTGCGGCTTGGCTCGCTGATACGCAGTCCCACAATGCTGGACACAAGGGGAGGCTTAACAATCCGGAAGACGCTCCCTGATGGCGCCTGCGATCATGTTGATCAGATGAACGGTGATGATCTCTTCAGCTCCGACATCTTCGGTGCCGCCGACCAGCAATTTCAGTGCTGCGAGGTGCAGAGATCCCGCCGCTTGGCGGGGAGATCGCTTGGTCAAGCTCGGTGGCCGCTTACCTTGACCTTCCCGATCCGCTGCGGATGCTCGCCGATAACCTCTGGGCTGTGCGCTTCGCCGCATTCGATCAAACTGCCACGGACCGGGCCACCGAAGCCGCCAGGAAGGCATTGGAGGACGTATCCATCGGAACGATCTACGAAGTGGCGCATCCGGTCGTTCGTGTTCATCCCGAGACTGGCGAACGCATGCTCTCGCTCGGCCGTTCCGTGCAGAACTTTGTCGGCCTGCAGCGCTATCCCAGCCAAAGGCTGTTCGAACTTCTGCAATCCTATCTCACTGCCCCGCAGAACACCTTGTGCTGGAATTGAAAATCAGGCGACGTCGCAATCTGGGACAATCCCGCGATTGAGACGTATCCCGTTAACAAGATCGACAGTCCTCATTGGGCATGGACCGGCTTGCGATTGAGGCCGGCGTACCGCACATCAAGAGGCTGAAATCGCGGGCCGCTGAGGCTGCCTAGCAGTATCCGCAGGTCCGGTTTTCGTAAGACGCTGGCGGTCCAAGGCTAAGTTGCGGCCTTGCAATGTCGAGCGGCGCCGGGCCTTCTTATCCCGGCAGGACCGGCGAACCGGTGCGGGCAATCTGCCTCTCTTGGGCGCGCTGGTCTCATAGCTTGGGCATGCCGCGCGGTTCACTGGAGCGTGTCGCGATCGAAGCGGAATGTGTCCGCAAAGACGGACGCTGGCACATTCTTCAGGAGTGGACATGTTCAGGGTGTCCGATGAGATCCAGAGGGCTTGAGATTGGGGCTGTAGGGCGGCAGGAAGAGTAGACCCGCGTCTGCGATGTGGCGGGCCCTCTTCGTTCTTCTGGCTCGACAGATTGTGAGGATCACCGTGTCGCTCTGGCGCAATACGGCGAGGAGAATTTGCTCGACATGGGCCAGGAAGTACTCGGCCCTGATCGGGCCGTCGCCCACAAAAGATGCAATCGGCTCTTTGCAAGTGAGGTCTGCAACAAATGTGGTCGTCTCCAATGGCCGTTCGGCCCATCGCCGATGGCGCGTGGGCTGGCGTGGTCCAGGCTATGGGGATGACCGTCGATGATCGCCTCGAGTGTTTCAGCGATGTAGGCAGCCGGGTTGACGCTGTTGAGCTTGCAGGTAGCGACTATCGAGGCCAG
>NZ_JADPKL010000066.1:0-598 GCF_023073935.1 Bradyrhizobium sp. 147
TGACATGACTAGGAAAATGATGAGTGGGAAGATCGAGGAGATCATCTACGCTCAACTGGAGGAAGGCGAAGACCTTCTTCGAGCTCTTTGGGACATCTGCAAGCAAAAGGATGTCAAGACAGGAGTCCTTCTGGACGTGACCGGCTACATGAGGAAGGTTAGGGTACAGCGAGAACCCCACGAGCCACGACCGGGAACAGGAATAGCCGGGATTGACTTTGTTGAAATTCCCGGTGGGCTAGAGGTAAGCGGGCATGGCATCATAGGGATGGGATGGGTCCCTGACTACTCTATAAAGCCCTCGCCAGCGCTTACCCGGGGCGGCGGCCACACAGGCTTTGGTGCTGGAGGCTGGGAGGGACACAAGACGCCCTATGTCCACGTTCATATTACGGTGACGAACGCCTCGCAGACGGTCTGTGGACACCTCATGGAGGGGTCATACGTGGGGACTGGATACTTCACAGTCGCTATCGCAAAGGTCTCAGGGGTTATCTTGAAGGCGACCTACGACAAGAGTGGCTACTACCACGAGCTCGTGCCGGCCTAGAGGGTTGCGAGAAAGCTGGAGAGGAACGCGCCGCAGCTTGCGGTGAAT
>NZ_JADPKL010000002.1:0-595 GCF_023073935.1 Bradyrhizobium sp. 147
TTGGAAGTCGAGTATCTACAGAAGGCAGCAAAGGAACGTGGAATCTCCCGCTCCAAGCTTGTGCGATTTGTAATGGAAAAGGTTGTGAACGACGAACTCGTTCCTGCGATCCTGGGTAAAGACGACTTGTCGAACGTTGAATCGCCGTCGCAAAGGTATCGACGCTTTCGGAATTGATAGGGCGGATCTTAATCTCGAAGCGAGGGCAGTCGATATGGTCGGCAACAACGTTACCGAGGCAATCGATCATGCGCTGCACGAGGTGCAGGCCGCGCGGCGTGATCTCACCATAACTGGCTTCTGCATGCGGCAGGCAGAAGCGCTTCGCAGAATAGATCGAGCCAAAGCCAACCTTGCTGATCTGGTGCAGTCCCGGAATCATTAAGTTGTTCGGGTTGCCAAGGTGCTTGAAGCGACCAGAAGGCGATTAGAGCTGTGAGTAGGCTCACAGTGCTTCCCCAAGCACCTCCAGCGGCCCCGGCCTCCCACAACGCCCAGATATGGCGCGCGCCCACTTTCAAATAGGAACTGCCGCCTCGCCACGGGTATTTCTGGCTGCACATCGGGCCAGGTCTTGGAGGCGTACAACGGCATC
>NZ_JADPKL010000064.1:0-30881 GCF_023073935.1 Bradyrhizobium sp. 147
ACAACGCGGTCTGTTCGACTTGCCGATGCCCCATCATGATCTTCAGTCCTGCCAATTAGACAGACTGAATCACTGATATCTCTGCGTCGCAACAGCTGCTTTTTTCAACAGAATCGGCCGGTCTCAGAACAGAGTGACGTGCGCGGCAGAGCCGGGGCACGGTCAAGGCAACGGTTCGATCCTGCAACGACACAAGCTTTGTGGTCAGAACCACGATCTGATCCGCCATCCGCTTGAAATCGGCGTGCTGCGCACCGATCCAGTCAGGTCCATTGGTCGCAAGTATCGCCATACTGAATTTGAGATCAGCCATCACCGCGAAGCCGTCCGGATAGCTTACCAGGATCTTCAGAACGGTGACCTGGAAATTCACACCCCATACCTTTTGCGAATGGAGTCACATGGTTGGCGCCTCGGTGAGAGCCTCACGTCCGATTTCCTTGAGGCGTTCGTGCGACGTCTCGCCTCGAGCAGCGACCTCCAACATCTTTGAGTCGACGTGAGCGCGCGCTCCCGCATCATGATTGGAAATATGTTCGCAGACTTCATCAAGGACGGTACGAGAAGTGCTGTGGTTGCAGGATCAAGCATAGGCCCCCCCAATAGAAACCCTATCCTCGCGAAATCGCTGTACGAGCGAGCGATGCCTGGCGTTAAGATCGCTTGCTGCGGATCTGCAATAGATAGAGCCGAGCAGCGCTGCCGAACTATACTGCCGCATAATGACTTCGCTCTGACGTTGAAAATGTAAGAGCAATCTTACTTCAGTCAATGAAATGTACTCGTTTTTCTTTCTGATAAAGTGCAATGTTTCCTTCGCAAACATAGTCGTTGATGCAATTTCTTTTTGGATGCGTAACGCCGATTGTCGCGATAACGGGGGGAACGGCCCACGATGCTCACGTCTTATGGTTCTAACCGCCTGAAGCACGATCTTCGCCTCCGAGCTGAGCTAACGATTGACTAATACAAATTCATGACGAAAGCATGGGCTGCCTGTCGATGATCAATGCGATCGCGACGTCCGCATTTAGCGAGAGATGTCGCCGTCGCGCCTTGAATCGGTCGCTGTGAGTTGAAATGCGAGGATTTCTGCGGGACCCGACTTTTGATT
Source organism: Bradyrhizobium sp. 147 (assembly GCF_023073935.1). Taxonomy (NCBI): domain Bacteria; kingdom Pseudomonadati; phylum Pseudomonadota; class Alphaproteobacteria; order Hyphomicrobiales; family Nitrobacteraceae; genus Bradyrhizobium; species Bradyrhizobium sp. 147. The sequence continues at coordinate 1,115 of NZ_JADPKL010000064.1, forward strand.
GCGCACCGTGACTCACACTAAAGTCATCGCCTAACCCGTGGGCGGCACATCGGCGGCACCGCAAAGCCTGGCTGTCGGAGGCAGCAAGCAATCGCGCTTTCATTGCGCCTTACTGGCGAGCATCACCTAAGGAAGAGCCTGCCAACGGCATGGCCGGCTGGTTTTTGCGAGCACCGGCATCGCCGATCAAAACTAGGCCGCGCCCGCGCGGGCAAGATCCCACCACTAAATGGTTCGCTTCCATTCCCGCAGATAAGATGGCTTTATCGTGTTGTGCGGAGAGCCCAATGGTTGAGAACGGACGGGCGGCAGCATACGCAGAATGCCTCACACCTTCAAAGCCCCAGAGCAGCGACCGCTTGGAACACACCTTGCTGAGGCGAGATGATGTTGTCCTGGTGCGCAAGGCTAGGCCGCTCGAATCCCGCTGAGGACGTGATCGAGCTGATGCTTTAGCCGAGAGCTATCGTCAGACAATTGCTCAGTTGATTTGAGCGCCTGCACCGACGCTGCTCCCGTTTCGCTTGCCAGGTTCGTGACGGCCCGCGCTTGAGGCCACCTGGACAGTCGCGGCAGCTTCCTGCAAGTTGAGCGCGACACTCTGCCCGGTCGCCTTCCGATTCTCAATTGAAGCGACGGCAGCCATGGCGATCTCGCAGCTGCGAGAGATGATGACGCTGACCTACTATTCTCCCGGCTTCGCTCGTTGCTGCCTGGACGGCGCCAATCTTATCGCCAATCTCTACAGTTGCTTGGGCGGTTTGCGAGGCAAGGCACTTGACTTCCTGGCTACAATGGCGAAGCCTCCGCCCACATCACCCGCGCGCGCGGCTTCAATTGTCGCGTTCAACGCTAGCGGATTGGTCTACCGCGCGATCATGGCAATCAATTGGACCACACTCCTAATCCGCTCCTCCGCGGCTGCGGGCCCCGCCGTTCACTGAGTTCCGCGTTTCGGACGGCTTGGTGTGCCATGCTGGATGCCCTTCCAGCGAGCCGACTTCCGCAATCGTCGCCGTCATTTTGCCTGTCGCGAACCGCGACACGTTGAACATTCGCGGAGGCCTCTTCCAAAGCGGCGGCCACCTCGACGTAGAGCTTCTGGCTTTGATCTGCCGAACAGGTGAGAGTTCGCGCGGACGCTTCGAGCTGCGGGGAGGCGGAAAAGAACGTTTCAAGCACCGGCCCAACTGCCTCCTTGAATTCGGCTATAAGGCGAAAACTGTCGGCCCGGCGCTGATCGGCAGCCGCTCGATCCCGTTCGGTTATTGCATTGAGATCGGCCCGCCCCTCCTCACTCGCTCGCAGCTTGAACTTCTCAATCGCTTCAGCCATGTCCCCAAGCTGCGCATCTCGACGATGCCGATGCTGATCACATTCGGCGGAAGTCCATCTGGATAATTGCGCTAGCAACCATGATCATGGGGCTGCTCGCCTTGCTATCTGGCCAGCGCATTGCCAAGACCGTCGCGTCAGCCAGGAACTCCGCTTTGTAGGCGCGGATGAGCGTCAGGATTGACGAGGTCACCTCAGGAGGAAGGTTGGCTTGCCCGACGTCCGTCTCAAGTTCCGCCTCACAGTCCACGAGCTGGTCGCCATCTTTGTCCTCGCCGCGCGCGGGTCTCCTCGTGTAGATCAGTCACGAACTCCTCGACACGGCTTAGTCCGCGAGCTGGCGTTCATTGTTCTCCGCATGCGTTTTTACAAACGCTTCACTGGGCTTGCGCACGAATTCGCGCGCAATTTGCCCGGACTCCAGGAACGTTTGTGACAGCGCCGTGACGTGACGTTTGAATTCGTTACTCCCATTCAACTCTCGTTGCGCCCCGCTAGCGTAGAGCATGGCGACAGCGCAGATTGCGCCTGTGACAATAACCCCTGAAATCCCGAGCAGCGCCAGCTGCTCGCGCAGTCCGATACGGCAGCCGCGAAGCGGTGAAGGTGTCCAGCGAATTCCGATCGAGACTTTGCGCATTTTGCTCTCAAGTCAGTTTGTTTTGCTACGCACCTGCCCCAAAGCACACAGCGATCATGCTGGATCGCGAGCCGGATGTTTCTCTGCCGCTCGTGACGAGGCGCTGACTAATTGGGATTGATTTCCAAAACCTGAAGCCAGCTCGATCAAACGTACGCGCGAATGCACAGATCAATGTTCAGGGTACCGCCGATGAGCAGCCCGCGAACTCGAATATTTTTGTGAAGACGGCTCCAAATAGAAGTTGCTGCAAGCTGACCGCCATTTTCGCACAAAAGCTGCAAGTTATCCGAGCCAACGCCGCCAATCCTCCCAACGAAACGAGTATGCGATGTCTGCTTGCAGGATTTGACGACTTTTCGTGCAAGGTGGGGGTTGCCAGCGAGTTCATCCACTCACTGCGCTTCTTTCAGTGCCCTTCGGGGCGTTTCCTCCCTGACTCGGTCGCGCGGTATCTCGCGCGGCCTTTTTTCGCCATCGATGGTATTACCAGATCGCTCGGATTCGACAGCCCAAGGAGTAACGCGATGACCTCGACCGCCGCTGCAAAAGCCAAGCCAGCCTCGTCGAGCCTGCGCGAGCGTCTCAAGGACCCGGCGCTTCTGCGGGAGGCCTGCTACATCGATGGCGCATGGGTCGGCACGCCGTCACGAGCGGTGACAAATCCCGTGAATGGCGTCGAGCTGGCAAAAGTCCCTGTCATGAGCACGGCTGAGACGACGCAGGCGGTCGAAGCCGCCAGACGAGCGTTTCCGGCTTGGGCCAAGCTGACGGCCAAGCAGCGCTCCAACATCTTGCGTAAATGGTTTGAGCTGATCGCCGCCAGCCGAGAGGACCTGGCGCTGATCCTCACCTCCGAGCAGGGCAAGCCGCTGACGGAGGCGCTCGGCGAGGTCGATATCGGCGGTGCCTATGTCGAGTTTTTCGCTGAGGAAGCTCGCCGCGTCTATGGCGAGACGATCCCGACCCAGCGGCCCGACGCGCGCCTGCTCGCGATCAAGCAGCCGATCGGCGTCTGTGGCGCCATCGCGCCATGGAATTTCCCGTGCTCCATGATCACCCGCAAGGTGTCGCCCGCGCTCGCCGCGGGTTGCACCGTGGTGCTCAAGCCCGCGAATGAAACGCCGCTCTCGGCCTTGGCGCTCGCGGCACTGGCTGAAAAGGCCGGCGTGCCGAAAGGCGTCTTCAACATCCTCACCGGCAACTCGTCAGCGATCGGCAAGGTGCTGTGCGAGCATCCGGCGGTGCGCTTCGTCGGCTTCACCGGATCGACCGAGGTAGGCAAGATCCTGTATCAGCAGGCCGCCGTCGGCGTGAAGAAGCTCGGGCTCGAACTCGGCGGCAACGCGCCTTTCGTGGTGTTCGACGACGCCGATGTCGATGCGGCAGTCGAGGGCGCGATCATCTCGAAATATCGCAATATGGGTCAGACCTGCGTCTGCACCAACCGCCTCTATGGGCAAGATAAGATCTACGACGAATTCGTCGAGAAACTGGCCAAGAAGGTGGCGGCGATGAAGATCGGCGACGGCACCGAAGCTGGGGTCGTGCAGGGGCCGCTGATCAACATGGAAGCGATCGACAAGGTCGAGAAGCATATCGCGGACGCGGTCGAGGGCGGCGCGACGATCGTCACCGGCGGCAAGCGTCACGCGCTCGGCGGCAGCTTCTTCGAGCCGACCGTGCTCGCCAATGTCAGGTCCGATGCGCTCGTCGCGTACGAAGAGACCTTCGGCCCGCTTGCGCCGGTGTTCCGCTTCAAGGACGAGGCGGATGTGATCGCCATGTGCAACGACTCGCCCTTCGGCCTCGCTTCCTATTTCTATTCCCGCGACATCGGTCGCGTGTGGCGTGTGGCAGAGGCCCTGGAATCCGGCATGGTTGGCGTCAACACCGGCCTGATCACGACCGAGGTCGCGCCGTTCGGAGGTATCAAGGAAAGCGGGCTGGGCCGCGAAGGCTCCCGTCACGGCATGGAAGAATATGTCGAGGTCAAATACGTGATGATGGCAGGGCTTTGACGCCAGGTATTTAGCCGCGCTCGAGCCCGACCTCGCGATGTCCACGTTTGGGTTTCCGCCACACCATGGTGTCATTTCTCATATCGGCCTCCTGCGGATCTAATACCAGGAAGCTAAGGCTACGTCGTTTTTGGTAGGCGCCGCTTTGTCGACCATGCCATGCCAGCGATGATCCGGGCGTGCCTTCTTACGAAATTTCTCTCCCTCTCTTGGTGGCATAAACTTCGTTGGACCAAATCATCTTGAACGAGTGCGGATGTCATGCCGGCAGCAGCAATATGATATTTGCGATCAGCCAAGTTGACGGACATAGGCTGCCACGCAAAGGACCGCCCTACTCCTCAAAGGGCTTTCAGGAGGCTTGAGGTCGGCCCAATCGAGCAGGTCGAGGTACGCTAGCTGATCCCCGGCAGCCAAATGTTGTTTTGCGATCGCTAGCAGCCGGGCTAAGTCTTGCCGGCGCGCGCGCCATTCCTGCTTGAAACTGGTCCGCCGCAGCGAACAGACCGCGGCTGATGGCGAGCGCCCGCTGACGTTCTTGCTGCCCGAGATGGCAATTGCGGGGACTCAGTGCTAGGCCATCGGCCCGCCCCCCACGGTTACGGTGATGATCTCTATCGATAGATCAAGATCAGCCGTCATGCGACGCAGGACCACGCATTGCTGGAAGTCCTTGTTCCGAAAGAATGCGACATCAGGGCTGAACTATATTGAACAGTTTGCACACCACGGTTGCAACACCTCGAAAGTATCTCGGACTGAAAGCCTCCGCAGAGCGGCTTTGCGAGTTTGCCAGGCTCAACAAAGGTTTCAAATCCAGCCGGATAGATGTCCATAAGATCGGGGTAAAGAGGATCGCTATCCCGGCACCTCGGCATAACTTTTGGTCGCGCAGGAAGCCGCGGGGAAGTGCCGAGATCCTTGTTTGTAGCGACTTGAGTGGGCGTGTACGAAAATGCTCACGAGGCCGACACCACACTGCTCCCTGCTCGCTTCGGTCAGAGCCGGACTCGTACAGACAGCCCATTGTGTGAACGAAACCGACTCGCTTGTCCGGCTTACGAATGTGACGGATTGCCTGCCGAAGTTCGGCGACTGTCCTGATGGTTACCCTCTGAAGCGCTCACTTCGCTCTCGAGGGTATCCACTGCGCGGTAGCCTCATCGCATTCATGAGACAACCGGTAGGGTTCGCCTGCGTCTGGGATGGTGAGCGCGCGCTCCGAAGAGGGGAGAGACATGGCCCTCGCCCATCGTGAGCATCCAACCTGCGGCATGCAGTTTTGTCCCGAATCGTACTGCCCCAGGACACCAGCTGCTACTGGCGAAGTTTCTGCGACTCGGCCACATCTTCAATCAGGATCTGTCGCCGGCGACTTGGGGGAGTTTGCCCCTCCAGCGCTTCCCGCTCAAGCCGCCCAATCCGAGCGTTGAGGACGAATATCGTGTTCCTCGGGAGCATCTTCAGTTTTTTCCAGCTGCGACTAACTTGCGCCATGTACCTACGCTCATGTTGGCCAGCCGAAGACCACGGCCAGCGCCTCGGTTGATGCGCTCCGGCTAGTCCGACGCGAAGCTGGTTCTAACGGCTTTCACCGACGCGACAATGAACCGATGAACTTCCTGCACCCGGCGCGTTTCGTGAGTATCCGGATGAGAAGTGAGCCAGTAGCTTCGTACGAAGCGCACGTCAGGAAGCAAACGCTTCAGCTCGGGATAACGACAGGCGGCATAGTCGTGCAAAATGCCAACACCGTGGCCACTTCGCACGGCTTCCATCTGGGCAACCACACTGCCGCACTCATATCTGCGCGACATCAGCGCCCCAAGCGCCGAGGCGTAATCGAGCGCCCGACTGTATGCGAAGTCCTCGACATGGGTGACGAAGAGCCGACCTGTCAGGTCGGAGCGCTTTTCAATTTGGCCTTCACGGAGCAGATAACTTTCGGCCGCATAAACGCTGAGCGTATAATTGGTCAGCTTGGACAGGATTAGTCGTCCCTGCTTCGGCCTGTCGAGAGTGATCGCAATATCGGCCTCTCGCCCCGACAACGAAAAGGTGCGCGGAAGGGGCACGAGCTGGATAATCAATCCCGGATGTTTGGCAGCGAGTGCGCCCAGTTGATCAGCTAGGAAATAGTTTCCTAGACCGTCGGGCGCGCCGACGCGCACGGTACCAGTGATTGCTTCAGCGGCACCGCCGATGCTGCCCCCTACTTTGAGAAATTCGCTTTCGGCGCGTTCGGCTGCTGCCACAAGGGCCTCGCCGGCCGCCGTCAATGTGCAGCCGGACGTATGGCGCTCAAGGAGCTTGACGTTGAGGCTCTTCTCCAGTGCCGTGACTTGGCGCGCAACGGTCGCATGATTCAGCCGCAAATGCTTGGCCGCTTTTAAAAATTGACCAGCACGTGCGACCTCCAGGAAGATCCGTACCCTCTCCCAGTCCATGAACGACGCTTTCTGCACAACGGAGCCGCAAATTCAGTCGTTGATGCGTAAACTCATGCACTCAATAACAGATGTGATCAAGCGTTTTGCAGAGGAGCATCGCCGTGTCCGCGACCATTCTGAACTTCATCAATGGCGAACTGGTGCAAAGCGGGAGCGGCAGGACGTCGCCGGTGTTCAATCCCGCAAATGGTCAACAATCCGGTACGCTTGGCCTTGCTTCAGCGGACGACGTGAGAGTTGCGGTTGCTGCCGCGCGGGCCGCCTTCCCGGGTTGGGCCAACACGCCGCCATTGCGGCGAGCGCGCATTCTCAACCGCTTCTTGCGCATTCTTGAAGAACGGATCGACGAACTTGCCAGTGCCATCACAGACGAACACGGCAAGGTGCTCTCGGATGCCAAGGGTGAGGTCCAGCGCGGAATGGAAGTGGTGGAGTTCGCCACCGGCGCACCGCAGCTCTTGAAGGGGGAGATCACGGAGAACGTCGGCACGCGGGTTGATAGCCATTCGCTGCGGCAGCCGCTGGGTGTTGTCGCCGGCATCACGCCGTTCAACTTTCCGGCGATGGTCCCGATGTGGATGTTCCCCGTTGCGCTCGCCTGCGGCAATACCTTCATTCTCAAACCATCCGAGCGCGATCCCTCCGCTTCTCTTATCCTGGCGAAATGGCTCGATGAAGCGGGCCTCCCCCGCGGGGTTTTCAACGTCGTGCAGGGCGACAAGGAGGCAGTTGACGCGCTTCTTACCGATCATAATGTTGCGGCCGTGAGTTTCGTCGGCTCGACCCCAATTGCGCGTTATATCTACGGAACCGCGACCCGGCACGGCAAGCGTTGCCAGGCGCTCGGCGGCGCCAAGAACCATATGATCGTCATGCCGGACGCCGACATGGATCAGGCGGTGGATGCCCTCATGGGCGCCGCCTACGGCTCAGCCGGCGAGCGCTGCATGGCGATTTCGGTTGCTGTCCCGATCGGCGAGACCACGGCCGAACGCTTGATGCAAAAGCTCGCGCCCAAGGTGCGCGCGCTAAACATTGGTCCCGGCACCGATCCCGAAGCCGAGATGGGCCCCTTGGTGACCAAACAGCATCTCGACAAAGTGCGCGCCTATATCGACGCAGGTGTGGCGGAGGGGGCGGAGCTCGTGGTCGATGGGCGGGATTTCAAGCGTAAAGGTCATGAGAACGGCTATTTCATCGGGGGCACACTGTTCGATCGCGTTACGACAGACATGAAGATCTATCGGGAAGAGATCTTCGGTCCGGTTCTAGCGGTCGCTCGCGCGAATTCCTACGATGATGCAGCCGAAATGATCAACAGACACGAATTTGGCAACGGCACAGCGATATTCACCAAGGACGGCGATGCGGCGAGGGAATTCGCGCATCAAATCCAAGTTGGTATGGTCGGCATCAATGTTCCAATTCCGGTGCCGATGGCATTCCATTCGTTCGGTGGCTGGAAGGCATCTCTGTTCGGCGACCACCACATGCATGGTCCGGAAGGCGTTCGCTTCTATACCAAACTAAAGACAATCACGACCAGGTGGCCCACCGGTATTCGGGCCGGAGCCGAATTTGTAATGCCGACAATGAGATGACTTTTGGACGACCGAGCATTTGCTCCGGACGCGCTCGAGCGCGCCGGTGCGCGGTGTGCTCATAACCTCGGCTGTGCCGTCCGGCACATGTTGTTCAATGACGTCGGACAGCGGCCTGGACCTGGCCGTCAGTTTGCGTGACTGTCGAAGCCGAACTTCGCTTTTTATTCTTGTCTTCTGCTGGCTGATTCAGCCCGATAACGGCCTTCTCCAGGTATGTGCTGGCCCAGAGTATGTCATTTGCGAGAGCAAGGCGGGCGCCCGCACCATCTCTTCCCGCTAGGCTTGCCAGGATCGATCGGTGTGGATGATCCTTTGCGGTGGTGGATGCACTGAAATCATTAAGCGTCAGAAGCGGACCGATCTGAACCCACAGGTTTTCAATCAGTCCGCAGACCACAGGCAAGTCTGACGATCGGTAGATCCTGAAATGAAATTCTTCATTGATTGCGAGCACGGTCTGCACGTCGCGCTGCCGCCTTGCGAGCATCAGCTGCTCTTGCATCTTCTCCAGCACGACGATGTCGTTCGACGAGATGTTGTTCGCGGCAGCTTCTGCGGCACGACCTTCCAATTCAATTCGAATGTCACGAATTTCCCTGAAGCGGGCGACGCTCAGGATTGGAACCATCATCGTGCGCGACTGATGGGGAATAAGGCCACGCTCGGAAGCTAGCCGCAAAAGCGCCTCCCTCACAGGTGTGACACTGACGCCGAGCTCCTCGGCCAGCGGTTTGAGAAGCAGCCTCTGGCCGGGCCGAAACCGACCAGCCATAAGTGCTTTGCGAAGCATCAAATATGCTCTTGCGTGCAAGTTATCACGTCCGACGTGTAGCCAATCGAGTGCGGTAGGCATGGGAAGTGTGGCTGAGGAAGGAGACGGCGCCGCGCGTTGAGATCCTGCCTTTCTCATTTTCTGTTCGTTCCCCGTCTCGACTGGCGACTTCTGATCGACCTGCTCTTCAAGGCAAATCCATGTATCATGGCGATAAGGAGCCACAAAGGCTGAAGGGGCCACGAGGGCCCCTTTAAGGGGTGTTTGGAGCCAGTTACCGGCTAGCTTCCGGCGGGCGGGCTCCACGGCAATGGAGCGAGCGCCTCAAACTCCGTCACCACATCGATGACTGCGGGCTTCCCGGACCGCCGCGCATCCTCGAATGCCTTAGCGAAATCACCGGGCTTCTCGACTCGCACACCGAAGCAGTCGAAATCGCGCGCGATTTGCGCAAAATCCGTGTCTCGGTAGGCAAAGATCTCCTCTTTGTTGCCCTTCCTTCCTTCGTAGGCAATGTCGATGTTTCTCCTGCCCTGCCCCAGGCAATGATTGTTGTTCACGATCGTGATCACGTTGAGGCCATACCGCCTCGCCGTCTCCAGCTCGGGAAGATGATACATGAAGCCTCCGTCGCCGGTTAGACAGACGACGGGGCGATCTGGCATGGCGCACTGAACGCCGAGTGAAGCGGGAAAGGCCCATCCCAATGAGCCGGCGGCACGCAAGTAGCCCTGAGCTGGATCGGTGAGATAGACGAGCGTCCCGCTCCAGTGCGATGCGTAGCCGGTGTCGGCCACCAGCATGGCATTTTTCGGAAGCCAGTCCGAGATCTCCCGGCATAGACGTTCCGGCCTGATCGGCGTCGCCTCAGAGGATCGCGCGACCTCCGCTTCTGCCCGCCATTCGGTGACGTAATCAGCAACCTTTCGCAACCATCCTGCCCGCGCACGGGACGGCAGTTCCGAAGCAAGGCGCTCGAGAGCCGCCTTCGGGTCACCGTGGACACCAATTGCTTCGGGGAAATTGCGACCAAGCTCCGCCGGATCGATGTCGATCTGTACAATTTGCGTCTCGGGCCGCGGCAGCTTCCAGTGGTTGGTGATCATGTCACCCGTATCGCTGCCGACGTAGATGACAAGGTCTGCATCGTGCAGGATCCTGTTTGCACAGGATCGCGAGTAGGTGCCGGCCACGCCTCCATTTTGCGGATGAAACTCCGGAAGTGCGTGCTTCGCATCAAGCGACATGACGACGGGAATTCCATGGTGCTCGACGAACGCCTTCAAGGCGCCTTCGGCGCCGGACATCATCAAGCCGGCGCCCGCGAGAATCACGGGACGCTCCGAGGCTGCGATCGCGGCCGCAGCACGGCTGATCGATTCGGCATCCGGAGAGGGACGGAAAGCCGGCACCTTCGCGAAGGTCTCTTCAGGAAAGATGCTAGCTGTGAATTCGGCGGCGCCAACGATGTCGCCTGTATAGCCGGTGATGTCGAGATGGACAGGCCGGGAGGTACCGGTCGTCGCCTCTCTAAATGCTTGGCGTAGGAGATGGGGCAATTGCGCCACCTCATCCACTCGACCTCTAAACTTCGTGACGGAAGCGTAAAGCGGCTCGTGAGGAAGCTCCTGATACGCGTTTCGGTACTGGTAGTTGGCCGCGTGGCGACCCGTCAGCGCAACAACGGGCGCGTAGGCAAACCACGACTCCTGGAGAGCCGCGGCAAGATTGGCCGCTCCCACTGACTGCGCCATGCAGACGGCAGGGCGACGCAATGCGCGCGCGTAGCCGTCTGCCATGTACGCGATTCCCTTTTCGGAGTGCCCGAGAATCCGCTTGATTCCGAGATCTTCCATCTCGGTGAGCGCCCGCCGCAGAACGGCATCCATGAAGAAGACGTGAGAGATACCCTTCGACTTGATGGTTTCTGCAATGAAGCGTCCCCCGGTCATGCGGCGGGCCGGCTCAATAGCGGGACTTGCCTTGGACAACTTTGAATTGTTCATCTTACCCCATCTCTTTGCTGGTTTAGCGCGGTAAACGGCCCGAAATTGGCATCCGACCGGAACAGGTGAGCCGTACGGCGCGAGATATCTCGCGTTGCGCGAGCTTTTTATATGATATAAAAAGTCTGTCAACGCGAGTTCGTCGCGACCGGCGAGCCCTCAGGCCGCTACCGAGCTCGCTTTGAGAGAAAGCAAAGAAGGAGAGACTATGATCCGCTATGAACTGTCGGGAAAAAGAGCGCTCGTTACCGGTGCGGCATCAGGCATCGGCCTGGCGACTCTGAAACGGCTGGCTGAGTCGGGTTGCACCGTTGCGCTGAATCACCTTCCCGACGATCCAAGGGGGCCTGAGGAGGTCAGCAAGCTCCGCGCCGATGGTTACGACGTATTCGGTGTTCCTGGCGCCATAGGTGATGGGAAAGAAGCTGAAGTCGTAAAAGCCGCAGTCGACAAGATGGGGGGGCTCGAGCTTCTCGTTAACAATGCGGGAACGCCGGGAGCGCGGAAGTCGATTTCGTCTTCCGAGCTTGACCTCATTACTGACGAGCTGTGGTCGGCGGTGTTGGACACCAACCTCATCGGTCTTTTCCGATGCACACGCGCGGCTGCACCCTCATTGCGCCAATCCAAAGGCGCGATCGTAAGCTTGGCCTCAGTGTCAGCATTGACCTCGAGAGGATCCAGTTTGGCCTATGCCGCAAGCAAGGCCGGTATCATCGCGGTCACGCGCCATCTTGCTCAAGGTCTCGCCCCAGAGATCCGGATCAACGCCGTGGCCCCGGGTGCCGTCGACAGCACCTGGCAAATCGAGTGGACGGAGGCGCAAAGGCAAAGCTCCATCGAGCGTACTCCCCTGCGGCGCAGATGCGTTCCCGACGATATCGCCGAAACAATCGTCTATCTGGGCTTTGCGGCGCCCATGATCACAGGACAGACCATCGTCATAGATGGCGGTCTGACACTTTAGCTAAGGCGCGATTCGAGCCTCAAGTTTGCGAGGTCATTGAACATCGTTTTACTGGGATCGAATCGAACATCCAACAGGTTCCGATCCTGAAAGAATAGCCTGACGTCGGTTCGCGGCACCCGACATCCCACCACGCCGTGCAGGAAAGCCGGGCCACTGACAGCAAAGTCGCGCGAACCGCGACTTTGCCTTCCCGCGACTTGGTCTGGAGAAATTCTATCTAACGCCTTCCGCCACGCAGCCACTGATGTTCGGCAGGTGAATAGAGCGGCCGAAGACCTGCTCGACGAGATCAAACGTGTCGATAGCGCGCGCATATTGATGAGCCGGGCGGCCTTGAACTGGGCGAACTGGGCAAGGCACAATTGGCTTTCCGGAAGCACCGTTACCAAACGAACAGCGCAAATGGAGGCTGCAGAATCCAACCCGAGTATAGTCATCTCGCGGTCGAAACGTCGCACCTGGATATTGCCGGCGAGGTGACGGATGACTTTCAGCACCGCATGCTTGCCGTGCCGGCTGCCGAGAAACGGAAACATGTCAATGGGCCCGTTGAGCGCCCATTCAACATGTTTGTCGAGCAGATCTTCGATTTCCGCAAAACACTGATCGTTGATTGCGCGATGCAAGGCCCGCGAGAAACGCCAATAACAATGCTCTGTCATCCGGGTACTTCCTGCAGGTCCGTCTTGGGGAGAGAAGCGGCTGCGTTGGCATTTGCGCGGACGACCTGACGACCTCAAGCGTTGGCCTGATTCTACTTCATTCGCGGCGTGTGAACTGTGCAGCAAAGCGGGCTCCGGGAATCAGCCGCTCGACGATTGACATATTGGCGCGTTGCGATTGATCCGTCTTGGAAACCGCGCTGAGACGTGAAGCGCTTACCAGCGGATCCTTACTCCGCGGTAATCCTGAAAAACGCCGCTGGTGGCCGGCGTGAGTTCGGTGATTCGCTCGATGAGACCCCGCACGCACTCTTCGGCGGAGATGTAAGCAGCCTGGCCGCTGACCATTTCCGTCTGGACCCAGCCAGGATTTAGCAAAGCAACCAAGATACCGTCTCGGGCCCAGTCGCGTGACAGCCCGCGCATGCCGTTGTTGAGCGCAGCCTTCGAGGCGCGATAGGCGTACTTGCCACCTCCAGCCGTACTGGTGGAGCCCATGATGCTCGTAATCGCCACGAGCTTCTTCTCGTTACTCTTCGTCAAATTTTCCCGAAGTGTCTGGGCAATAAGCATTGGTGCGAGCGAATTGACCCGCATCGTAGTGAGATAGCCTGGAGCCTCGATGCGATCGGCCGACAATCCGCTGATGCCTGCATTGTTGATGAGGACATCGATCGGCTGATCGCCTAGAACTGCCTTGAGAGATGCAATTGAAGCCTCGTCGGCGACGTCGAGTTGTACGGTTTGCAGGCGACCGCCAGATGATGCGATGAGCGCCCTCAGCTTATCGGCCCGGCCTGGATCACGGCAGCAGGCGAAAACGCGGGCGCCGTCGGTTGCGTACTGGCGTGCTAGCGCAAGACCGATCCCGCGATTTGCGCCCGTGATTAGAACTGATCTCATCTAAACAACGCCTCCCCTCTTTGACGGCTGCAAGCTCCACCTAGAGCTTGGGAATGGTCGAATAACGGCGAGAACGCGCCAAGTATTTACTCGTAGTACACGAAGAAGCGTGCCTCGACGCTCTTGCGAGGCTTCGCGTTAGGGTAAGCGCGGCGATTGTCAAATGCAGCGTGAGGTGATCTCGGATTATAGGCGTCTTCAGAATCGTAACCCTTGAACAGAGCGAACTCGTCTGAGGTCATTTCCGGGAAGTAATACCAGCGGTGAAGTGGGCTATAGTGAACGAGCCATGTCTTATGTCGGATGCCATAACCGCTGAATACGCTCTCCACTAGATCAGTATCCACGACAGAACTGCCATCGCAGAAAGCCAAGGGAAAATCCTGCGGTGGCTCCGAAAGAGCATGCCAGGTCTGGATGATCATCAATCGAGAATATGTCCGAATGGGGATCTCTTGCAGTTGATCTTCCCGCGCAGCCATCACGGGGCCCGCAATCGGCGCATAATCAATATGGGCAAACCCGGCTGGATATGGCCTGACCAAACCGCTGCTCTGTTGGGCTACAGAAGGAGCAGAACTTTCACCCATAGAGCGAATGACAACGGCGTCTCGCTTAGGCACGACCCATGATGCGTTGAAATAGTCCCTAATGAAGGGGACCATTTCTTGAAGATACCTGTCGCGCAAGACCTCTGGATCGCGCTCACTTGTAGCAGATACCTTCTTCTGAATGAGAGCGAATCCTTCTCTTTCCAGGGAAAGTTCGCTCGCGATCGAACGCGCCTCACGCACAGTGACGTTATAGCTCACCATCGGCTCCGCCGATGAGGGGACCACAATTTCCGGAGCTTGTTCTCCCGCCGAGCGTCGAGCAAAGGCAATTTGGCCTTGAACGGCGGGCGAATGGTCGCGATCGACTTGTGCCGCCGAAGGAACTTTCATCGCCGCTCCCTATGGTTATTCTCTCTGCTCCGAGACGGGAAAATGTATACGAGAGCGAGGTTAGAATAGCTGCGAAAAGTAGGACCAAGATGCGGAAATTCTGCGGTGCTGAGCAGAACACTCCGAAGGCCCATCGTGAAGCTCGATTTGGCCTTTTACGGTAGTGCGCTCATCGTGGTGCACCGAGGCAGGACAGTACCGGGTCCGCGCCAGTGATCAGCGGCGAACAATATAAACTAGGGAAAGGCTATCGAATCGAAGCTATCGGGTGGTCTCCGCACCATCTTAATCCACGTGGCGCAGCGGTTGAGTAACATCCTAGCTCCAAATGCAAGGTGCGCAGCTCGCAAGATCAGGCGACGCTCTTCTGGTCGTGCGTCGTTGAACATTGGAGCATGTGTTCCGCTCTATCATTTACGAAAGATTTGACTTGCTCCCAACAGGCAGGCGCTAGTGGACCGCCGTGAGGAAGTAACACGCTCGGCTGGCCCCAACGAGAAAGGCCCCCGGCGGGCATGCCGGAGGCCTTCTTGGAGGTTATTAAGAGCCTGTTGTTTGCTCCTTTCCTATAGAGAGGACATTAGAAATTGCGCTGAGCGCGGAGCAGCAGCACAAGGCTGTTCTGATCCTTCAGCTCGTACACCGCCGCAGGCTTTGCGACACCCGACTGTAGCGGGAGGGTAACTGTGCTTCCGCTCGCATACTTCTGGTCGAGCATCATATACGCAAGCTCGCCCGTAAAAGTCAGGCCCTTGACGGGAGTCCAGGACGTTTTCGTGCCAACCACCGCGTAGTTGAAATCGGGGTTACACCCGCCAACGCCGCTCGAGAGCGCAAGATTTGCGACGAACGCCCCGCAGATATACCCCTTGGCCGTGTTGTTATATCGAACAGCGGCCCATGCGCCGAACACGGACGTATTCCAATACGGATCCCAGTTGTGGGTGTAACCGCCATTGAAGCCATACGTCGTGGTCAACTCCTGGCCGGCACCAGTGACGAAAACCGAGTCGGATACACCGGCAATGCCCAAGCTCTGGTACGCACCAGCCACGCTCGCACCGCCATACATCGCGTAGGTGGTCGACATATAATCCTGGAAGTTGTACCGGCTCGCACCATTGGTGTACACGCCGGTCAGGTTAATCGTGTCGCCGGGGCCTGTCGGAAGGTTTTTGATTGACAACGCCAACTGGCCAGCCCAGCCCCATTTGTCGCCAGGATGACCCGTCAGCTCGGACGCACCGTAGTAGGCCGCATGGTTGTCGTGCGCAGCGAACGATGCCTGAAAGAGACCCCAAGCCTGGTCAACACGAACCCGAGCCACGAGGTCCGGAGCCCGCGATCCACCGATGTCATTGGCACCGTAGGCGCCGGCAGCTTGGCCAGCAGCGGTAGCGCCACTCACATTCCAGATATTGCTTGTATAGTTTGCGACCTGATCCTGAGCAGAGAACGAAGCCGTGATGCCCTGCCCGAAATCGGCGGTATACGTAACCTGGTTCACAGGATCCCAACCACCGCTGCCCGGGAGCTCGATGTTGTTTGCAGGGTATTCGGCCCAAGGCGTCCTGAATTGCGACTCAGCCTTACCGAACGTAAATCCGGCGAACTGGATAAACGCGTAGTAAACGCCGAGCGAACCACCGGCGATCTGAGAACCGGTCGACGACGTATAGCTGGTCGCACCATTCACGCCGGTCGTGCCAGCACCACTATAGGTACCGCTGGTCCAAGTGAACACCAGCTCGGAGAAGGTCCGAACGACGCCATACTCGGTGGCCGTGCGTGTATCAAACTGCAGATCCTGGCGAGCTCGCGTCGTATAGTAATTGCTGAGCCGATTCCGCGCGCCAGCTACACCACTGCTGGCAGCATCGAAGTCAGAACTGGTCGCCAGCATGGTATCCGCGCGCAGATACCCACCGAGCTTGATGCACGTGTCAGTGCCGGGGATGTAGTAGAAGCCGGCGCCATACAGCGAGCAGATCTTTACATATTCGATCGCCTTCGCCTTGACGGGGAGATCGGCAGCCTGCGCTCCAGCGCCGACGAACATTGCCGCCGAGCCAAGGATAATACCCTTCATCACTTTCATAGACGACCCTCCAAGTTGGAAACCGCGTTTCCGTCCTTCAAAGATCCGCGCTGTCACTGCTCCTGGGCAGGTGCCGGCGGAACGACGTCGAGGCCCCCTCGCTGTCAGCGTGATCCCTACTTGCTTTCATTAATTGTTGCAATTAATTAATTTGTAGAATCAATAGATGGTTGAAGGCCGTTGCATCCTAGCAACACAGACCCTCATGTGGTAACGCCTCGAAACCAGCCCCATAAGAAAAGCCCCCGAGGGGCATCTCGGGGGGCACTCTTGGAGGTCAGAGCTAAGATCGCTTGGTAAATTGCCACACGATCATGCAGATCAATAAACATAATTAATTGCATTTTTCAATTGATATCTCACATGGTGCCCATGGCCTGTGCAGCCTGGTTAGGGCAATATGCGAGATAGGAATGGGCCCGCCTTCCTCGAGTCGCGCGCCCCCTGAGCAAAGTGCGAAAGTTAATATGGCCGAAAAAGAACAGTTAGATCGAGCCGCCAGGGACCTGATCTGGAACATCGTGGAGATCCATTCTCAACTTGAGGAAATCCACAAGAGCTGGGCTGAAATGCTAGGAGTAACCGAGCCGCAATGGCTCATCCTTGCGGCCATTGACAACCTGGATGACGGTCGCGGCGTTTCCGGCACCGCGGTCGCAACTAAGCTGCGGATCCATCCCGCCTTTGTGACGAACCAAACGAAGAAGCTCGAGCAGATGGAGCTCCTGGCCCGCGTAGTATCGCCTGATGATGCAAGATTTCTGCAAATCTCACTGACTCAAAAGGCACGAGTGGAAATGGCAAAGCTGTCGGACAAAAGACACGCACTGAATGCGACCATGCTTGCCGGTTTGGACGAAGAGTCTTTGGACTATCTCAATAAGCGACTGACCTCGATTGCGAAGAACAGTCGCCTTGCACATCAAAAACTAAATCTTGGGCTGTTGTAGCCAGGCTCGTTACTTGACTGGCTCCTCACGAGACCAGTATGGCTCATCCAGCAGCACAGACCGCCGCGCGAATTTACCGCGAGCATGCGGCTTCGGCTCTGCGCAAGATTGACACGCGCATCTGAGCCAAAAGCCCAGCGAAATTAGAAAAGCTGCACATTCACGAAAACAAAGCAGATTTTCAGCGGCGTGGGCCCGCAGATCGGCGAGGCTCAGCTTCGATGAGCCCTAGAGTCTAGAGTCGACATAAGCGGAAGCTGAAGCTGCCAATCAACGCTGACTAGCCGAATTCAGGGTCTCTTGATTGCTCAAGGTTGTGTGGGGCCTCCCAGAGCAATTATCGATGATTCGCGCGAAGGGGGAAACCGATGCTGTGCGCTGCTTGGCCTGAAGTGACGGACAACCTCGAGTCCACAAGGCGCAGTGCGGCGGTATTCCTAGACAGTTTCTCTGGAGGTCACGAGACCACAAGACGGCGGCACTTCGTCGCAAGATGGACGAACATAGGAGAGGCTCACTGCCTGTTCGGAGACCAGAACGTCGAGCGGGGCGCTCTCGATGCCGCGGAGGATGCTTGGCTTTGCGCAATGACCGCATTCGAATTGGCAAGGCGGCTGGCCGACGAAGACGATCCACAAGCGGGGGACGTTTTGGGCAAACTGGAAGCTATCATCGGCAATTTCGAATCTCTCAAACAGAGGGTGCGGCGCGTCGAAATCGCATCTTGGGATGAACGCAAGCTACCTGCCTACTACGTGTCCGCGGGCGAACCTGAGTTGTTCACCCCAGCAGTTATTTGCATAAGCAGAGAGGGCGAAACGGAAGCCATGTTGGTCGGGCGCCTCTTGCCAGTCCTAGCAGGCCGAGGCATGGCGGCTCTCGTTCTCGCTTACCAGGACGTTTCCGCCGGCCGGCATGAACAATCAGCGATCTTGTCCTCCTGCTTGGACTATTTAACTGCTCAACCCGAAGTCGATGCATCTCGTATTGGTATCTACGGTGAAGGGCTGTCGGCCGCCCTGGCGACCGATTTCGCGTTGGCTGATCGACGCATTGCTGCGGCGGTTTGCGACGGCGGCTTGTGGAACTGGGCTCGTACTCAGGCCTCCATCTCCTGGATGACGGGAGCCTCTGACCTCTTGGATGATCACCTGGCCTCAGCATACCGAGCGCGATTGGCGCGACGTTTGAAATGCCCGGCTCTCGTGGTTGCAGGTGGGCGCAGCATCGCTAGCGTCCCGGAGGCCATGAAATTGGAAACCTACTGCGCAGCCGCTCGCATCGACCTCAAGCTCTTGATGCCGCGTCTGGCACACATTCCAGACGGTGAGTTCGAGAATTTCGCAGCCTGCGATGATGATATTTTCGTCTGGCTGGAACGGACGCTGACTTCGGCTTCGTAGGCCGCAGTCATCCGCGCTAAAAGACATGACCAAGGCCAGATATACTTCCCGGCGATGCCATGACTTCTTGCCCTGATAGATCACTCCCCGGACCTTTTGCGGAATTCCCATCACGGCGATCCGCGGGCCGCCGTCCTTGGGCATATCAAACCGTAAGCGCACAAAATTCCAGCGAACGGCGATCATAAAGTCGAACGAAGCAGTGCAGCAAGGACCCAGGATATGGATGCACGGTCATCTGGAGAACAATGCATGAAAGCTGCGGATTCTTTGTCCAAAAACGGAATATCCACGACCAACCGGTATCATCAGTAAATTTCTGCGGGGCCATTTTTGTTCGACATCACTTAGAGAGCTTGAGGAGACGAGACCATGACTAACGAGGCCTCCAGGAATGGCAGATCCGCTGTGATCTCGCGGCAGCTTATCGCCTGATCGCCCATTTCGGCATGGATGACTTGATCTCCACCCATCTATCAGCGCGCCTGCCTGGCAAAGCGCATCGTTTTCTGTTGAACCCCTACGGCATGATGTTCGACGAAATCACCGCCTCTAGTCTTGTTGTGGTCGACCCCGAGGGGCATGCCATTCAGAAGGAGGAAGAGGCTAAAATTAACAAGGCAGGCTTCACGATCCATTCTGCCGTGCACATGGCACGTGACGATGCTCAGTGCGTAATTCACACCCACACCTTAGCCGGAATGGCGGTTGCGGCTCAAGAACAGGGACTGCTGCCGCTAAATCAAAAATCGATGTGCCTATACGGCGGCATTGCCTATCACGACTATGAAGGAGTTGCCCTTGACCTCGACGAGCGCGAACGTCTCGTCCGCGATCTCGGCGGCAAAGACTTGATGATCCTCAAGCACCACGGCTTGCTTACAATCGGCCGCACCGTCTCTGAGGCCTTCCTCAACATGTACCTCTTAGAGCAATCTTGCCGGGTGCAAATCGCGGCAACGCAAGGCGGACAAAAGATCGCTTTGCCTTCTGAGAAGATTGCTGCACATGCTGCGGAGCAATTTCAACGCGAGGGCTACAATAGGAGTCTTCGGCCTTGGATCGCCCTCAAACGCCGCCTCGACCGCTTAAGTCCTGATTACGCAACCTGATGGTTTGGCTAAGCGCTGATATGCTACCACTGACCTGCCAAGCAAGCGAGTAGGCAATCCGTTTTCGAGGCTGCTCAATATTTCGCGGCTATCAAGGAGCCACCCATGCGCCCCCCCAACTTTGATGATCTTGCTGAAAAACTACGCAACTGGGGCCGGTGGGGCCAGGCAGATCAGCGGGGTACGCTGAATCACATCGGGCCAGAAACTCTGAAGAAGGCGGCGGCCGAGGTGCGCGACGGCAAGCTCTTCAACCTTGGTCTGCGGTTCGACCGGAATGGGCCGCAGCTCGGACGCAAGCGGTTCAACCCGATGGTCTACGCGACCGACCTTTTCACACCGATGAGCCCCACGGCGGCGCCTGGTGTCTGTTTCTCCGACGACGTGATCCATATGCCGCTGCAATGTTCGACCCAATGGGACGCACTCGGTCACGTCCACTATGACGGTCAACTCTACAATGGCTGCAATGCGCGCGAATGCCTTACCCAAAATGGGGCGCTGAAGATGGGCATCGACCATCTGGCAAGCCCCGGCATCGTCTCCCGTGGGGTGCTCCTGGACATTGCGCGGCTAAAGGGCGTCGAGCGACTGCCCCTCGACTATGCGATCACGGTCGATGATTTGAATTCCGCATGCGAGAAGCAAGGCGTAAGCGTCGGCAGGGGCGACATCCTGTTGGTGAACACAGGCCACATGCTTTGGTTCACCGCCGATGGGGATCGCGACGCTTTTATGGGAATGCAGCCCGGCCTCAGCTATACCTGCGCCGAGTGGGCGCATGACAAGTCACTGGCGGCGGTCGCGGCCGACAACATGGCTGTGGAAATATTAGACGCCGATGGCTTGGGTTCAGAAATGCCGCTCGCCTTCCACATGCTCGCGCTGCGAGACATGGGGATGCCGTTGGGCGAAATGTTCAATCTAGAGACGCTGGCCGCGGACTGCGCAGCCGACGGACGCTACAGCTTCTTGCTTGCAGCCCCGCCTTTGGAGGTTACCGGAGGCTTTGGCTCGCCCGTGAACCCACAAGCATTGAAATAAAGGCTCATTGAGGATCGCGGACTGGGCGACCGGTTCGAGTTACAGCGTCGACAACAATTTCATCAGCGGACATCCGCCAGCCATTTTCGGCAATCGCCCGCCGATTCGCAAGATAAAAGTGAACTGACGAATAGCAACCAGCATCCAAGCTTCATTTCGGAGAGAAGCCATCAACCACCAGTGTTGAGAAAAATAGACGCCACCGAAATGGCAGCTAGACGCGCTCTTTCGTTCGGAATGCAAACTTGCGATACGTAGGGTTCGGTTCGCATCTTTTGTCATTAGTAATAATTGTCAGTGCTTCCGATCCGTCGCAAACTTAGCTTTCTCCCACTGTTCAGCATGGCCTGTCACCTCAGCCTTCTGGGGGCCACGCCGTGGGATCGAGGGGCGGGGCCCGTTTCGTTAGCTTTCCACGATTTTCCGTATGCATGCCCCAGGGCGGCGGCAAGCGCTGGATCAGAGGCAGGAAATTTCCAAGCCTGTCTCGGGCCTTCTTTAGCCAGTCGATGCTTGGACTCTACGGCGCAGCTCAACAGCAGCGAGCGCGCCAGCCCCGCCGAGCGCACGTTTTGGATGTCGGGCAACGCTGGGGCATGCAGGACTGCGCCCGAGTTTCTGTGATTACATGGATCCGCACTCGTGCCACGCAGATCCTTCGCGTCATTTCACGCCTCCACTAAAGACCGCGACAAGGCAGCGCATTCGATCAGCGCGGTTAGCTCCGCAAATCAGATCATGGCACAGAAGCTCCTGTCCCCTCCCTAAGCTGGGCGTGCGCAACCGCCGACTTGCAGAATACACTCTTCTCTTGGGGCTTGTTGTCTGTTCTGGAGACGCAAGTGCAGCATCTGGAGCCGGATCTTCTCCGGGCCTTCGTCATTGTCGCAGAGACACGCAGCTTCACGAAAGCCAGCGAACGGCTGTTCCGCACGCAGGCGGCCATCAGCATGCAGATCAAGCGATTGGAAGAGCGCATCGGAAAGCCACTCTTTGTGCGAGGTCCATTCGGCACTCGGCTCACCACCACCGGCGAGCTGCTGATCGACTACGCACGCAGAATATTGCTCTTAAATGATGAAGCGCTTGTCAAGCTCTCGGCGTTTCAGTCTGACGACGTAGTGCGCATCGGCATATCGGACGCCTTCGCCCGCATTATTTTGCCTGACGTATTGCCATTGCTCAGCAAGTCTTGTCCCCATGTACAACTTCATATCGTTGCTGACGATGGCCTCAATTTGGCTCAGGAAGTTCTAGACGGACGAGTGGACCTCGCCCTGGTGATCCGGCATTCGAAGACCCGCGACGGCGAGTTGCTCCGACGTGAGAAACTTCATTGGATCACATCGCCGCAGAACTCGCCGCATGATTACCAAGTATTGCCGTTAGCGCTCCATTCTGGTGGTTGTCTCCGCCGCGAGATCGCCCTGCAGGCCCTCAAGAAAGCCGACCGAAGATTTAAGATCGTATTGTCCAGCGTCACAATGGCTCCCATTGTTGCTGCAGTCGCGGTCGGTGTCGCTGTATCGCTCGCCGAGGAATCTGTGATCCCAGCCGGCGTGCGCCACCTTGTGGAGGCGGAGGGGCTCCCTTCACTCGGTGCCGTTGACCTTGTTCTATACCGTATTCCAGGTCATCAGTCTCGTGCCGTAGCAGTGATCGCGGAGCACATTCGCTTGTCGTTAAGGAGCCGGACATTGCTGTCGGAAACCTTACAGGCAGCGCATCGGTCCGCGGCCGAATAGGTCGCTTATTAGCGAGACGTATGCCTCCATAAGAGCTTTTGATTTTTATCGATCTACCAGATTGGCTATTTTTGGGGTCAAGATGGCGGTTCAGTCGAATTGTGATGAAGGCGCATAACATGACGAAGCCGAAAGACGCATCAACTCAGTCAGCAGATCGGCCACCATCGGCGTTAGGCGGCTCCTGCTCATCGTCGATCGACATTGTGGCGCAGCTTACTGAGTCCGACTTTGCGACAAAGTACCGCGATGCAATGCGGCCGGTTGTCCTACGTGGCGGCTGCGCGGCTTGGAGTGCCTGCCAGCGTTGGTCGCCTCAGTATTTTGAGCAGGCCGCGGGATCGCTGACCGTGCCGGTGAAGACGCTCAACACTGGCGACATCAAAGTCTCACCTTGGCGCCTGGCAGAATACGTGAGGTTCATAATGGAGCGTCCGCCGCGCGCGGATGAAGTCTCATCAAACGCGGAAGCAATCCCGTATTGCCACGACATTCCATTACTCGGGTTAGTGGAAGCGCTGGCTGCAGACTGCCAGCCCTTTCCGGCCAATCTTCTTAGTCCCTGGTATCGTCAGCATTGGTGGCGGTATTCGCAGTTCTTCATGGGCCCAGCAGGCACGGTTACTCCGCTTCACTTCGATAGCCTGCTTAGTCACAATCTCTTCTTCCAGATCTACGGCAGTAAGACGTTCATAATCATACCCGCGAACCAAGCAGAGCTCTGTGGACGCCGCGGTTGGAGATGGTTTGATGTGGACCCGGAGCGCCCCGACTATGGGCGATTTCCGCAGTACCGGCGTGCGACCCCCGTGGCAATCACCGTGAGTGCAGGCGACATGCTGTACATGCCACCTGGTACCCTCCACCACGTGCGTAGCCTATCGGCCTCAATTTCCTTTAATATCGACTGGCACACCGAGCGGAGCGTATTGGACGCGTTAGCCCAGCCCCCAAACGAAATACCCACAGAGGTCAAATATTACAACGCGATCAGCGCATTGGCCGTCGTCGCCAAGATACCTGAAGCCATTACGTTTCCATTGTACCGGCCCTACTTGAGCTATGTAAGTTGAGGAGACGAGTTGCAATTGAGAGCGCTACCTACGCCGTGCACGCGGCTTTCCGCTCGGGACGAGCTGAGGCCGCGCAATCGGCAAGAGCCAAATCTGGCCAGACCAGCATCAACCAATGCCCGAAAAAGGTGATATCCCGCCGTCGTGCGGCCTCAGGGTTGCTGGTCGCTAGGGTACAGGCTACGTTCGATGCTGGTGACTTCGTGCTCGAAGAGGTGCCCACACCACGTAATGCCTAGCCTTGATCCCCACCGTCTGCCACTACGACCAGCAGCGCGCGGAGGTCATGTCCGCTTGCTCGGCAAGCGGGCTTGAGAACATGTTCCACTAAGGACCGCTCGAGTGCAGTCCCGGCGGCCGCGCCACGGCGCTACGGTCGAACGAAACCGCTGTGAGCACTTCAATCGCTGGCAACGCTAACCTTGAAGGCTCCAGCCACTGACCGCAAGCTCTCCCGAGCCGACACCGCAGCCACGCCCCGCTCCACGTTGCTCGATTGGGAGATAGCCTCAGCTCGTTGTTGCAGCCAAACTTCTAGCATACATCGTCATAGACTTTCGCTTGGAGGACGGAGACGCGGTAGCGCCAGCGAACGCGAGCGTTCAGAGAGCCAGTACCGTCTCGACCAAGTTAACCCAATAGCCGATGCCATATGGCAACGTCTCGTCGTTGAAATCGTATGCCGGGTGGTGCAAGCTAGCTGTTGATCCATTACCTAGAAATATAATGGCGCCCGGGCGTGCCTCAAGCATGTAAGCGAAATCCTCCGACCCCATCCTTGGCAAGATCTTGTCATCCACTGAAGTCGGCCCAACGAGATTGCGTGCTACCGTGATCGCCAAATCGGTTTCCTTGGCATGGTTGACGGTGACCGGGCCGGATCGGAAGTACCTGAATTCGACGTCTGCGCCAAATCCGCGCGCGATGCCTCGGGCAGACGACACAATCTGCCGTTCGGCGAAGTCGCGCAGGCCCGGCACAAGAGTCCTCACGCTGCCAGCCACTTCTACTCGGTCGGGAATAATATTGTAAGCCTGAGCTGCATTGAGTTTTGTGACGGAGATTACCAACGCCTCGATTGGATTCGTGTAGCGGGAAACCAAGGTTTGGAGGCCGACAATGATCTGTGCTGCGATGACGACTGGATCAATGGCTTCGTGTGGTTTCGCGGCATGGCCGCCCCTCCCCTTGACGACGAGGTCAAACTCGTCGAGAGCCGCCATGATCGGGCCATGGCAGATGCCGAACTTGCCAACTTCCATTCCTGGTACATTGTGCAGTCCGAACACCTTGCTTATCGAAAATCGATCCATGATGCCCGCCTCGACCATCCTTTTGCCACCCAGCCCATCCTCTTCAGCCGGCTGGAAAATCAAGGCGATGCTCCCCCTGAAGCGTCGAGTAGTCGCAAGGTATTTCGCGGCCCCCAAAAGCATGGCCATGTGACCATCGTGCCCGCATGCGTGCATCCTGCCCGATACTTTAGATGACCAGCGCTTCTCGGATCGTTCAAGTATCGGTAGCGCGTCCATATCCGCGCGCAGAGCGATCGTTGGCCCGCCTCCGCATTTGCCATTAATAACCGCGACGACACCCGTTTCAGCGATCCCCGTTTCGACATGATCAACGCCGAAAGAGGCGAGCTTCTCGGTTACAAATTCGGCCGTATTATAGAGCCGATACTCCAGCTCCGGATTTTCATGAAGATAGTGGCGCCAAGCAGTTGCCTCGGCCTGCACATTTCGAAATGCTTCAATGCCACGCATGTTGATTCCACAACTTGCAATCATGCATTAAGACAGCGCGTGATCTGTATGGCTGAGCTTCTGCACGACCATCTAAGATGACCACGTGCTCGCTTCAGCCAAACAGACGGCTTCCCCAAGCAAAACGGTGGGAAGATGAAGGCTCACACCCTCCTCCCAAAATGTGTTTCGCAGCGGGCTCAAGACTGAGTTCCGCGCGTTCTGTCCATTGGCCGTCACCTTGGTAGGCCTCAATTACCTCACGCACAGGCATCCACCTTCGCGCTTTCCCGGCTTCTGGTCGCGCTTTGCGCCCACGCCGCCCTTCCGGTCAGCACGCGTTCTCGTCAGCAAACTCGGCGGTCTAGCGGAGCCAGTCTGCAGCCGCGCCTACCGCTTCCGGAAAGACTAAAGCGCTCCGACACAAACACATCAACTGCCAAGTTTAGCAGGGAGTGGGCGGGGCCGCGTATCCTGCAACATAGGCAGACTGCTCGCCGCGCCCTGGGCAAGACCTATTAGCGAGGTGGTCTAAGGCTCAGCGTCGCTTCCGCACTGAGCCCTCTTGTGCGACAGAGGCCACAAGCGTGCCGTCGCGCCTAAAGATCAGGCCACGGGCGAGGCCACGTCCGCTCTGGGCGCTCGGCGATTCCTTGGCATAGAGCAGCCAATCATCGGCACGGAACGAGCGATGAAACCACATGGCGTGGTCAAGGCTTCCGGACAGAATGCGTCCGTCGAACAGCGTACGCCCATAGCGTGCCATCACGGCATCTAGGAGTGATAAATCCGAGGCATAGGCCAGCGCGCATATATGCAGCACCGGATCATCCGGCAGCTTAGTCGCAGCCTTCATCCACATATGGAGCTTTCCGCCTTCGATCTTTTTGCCAACATACCGGGCGATCTCGACCGGACGAAGCTCCACCGGACGATCGGGTTCATAGTAGCGACGAACAATTTCTGGCAGGTGAGGATACACTGGCTCCTTCGACAACTTGTCGGCTGCGAATGCTCAGGTCCTGGAACCTCCGGCATTTTGTCCTGATGGTTGAACGCGCCTTCCTCACGCTTATGAAAGGACGCCATAAGTGAGGAAATTACCTTGGCATGCTGCATCACCGTCACGCGCCGGGTCGAATAACTTTTACCGTCGCGCAGCCGCTCTACCTCGTAGATCAAAGGCACCCTGGGGTCGCCGGTGTGAATGAAGTAGCAATGCAGCGAATGCGGTAGCCGGGCTTCAACTGTTCGACATGCGGCAAACATCGCCTGTCCGAGAACTTGGCCCCCGAATACCCGTTCATCGGCGGCGTTCGGACTATTGCCGCGAAATATGTTGTCCCCGATCAAGTCAACGTCGAGGATGGCTGCAAGATCGATCCGACTTTTTTGCATTCAAGAGCTCTTAGCGTGTTCAGTGTCATGGCTGGAGCGGTACGACGGAGAGACCAGCGTCTTCAGGCTTCGAGAGATGAAGCACTCCTCGGAACGAAACGCCGCGTTTTGGGCCCGGTATTCGAGCTGCCTCTGCGCTACCAGAACTCCATACGTGAGACAGTTCACGCCGGGCATTTTTCGATAGGCTCAGCGCCTGCGACAGTCGTTCAAGTCCAAAGCAATCCGCATGCCGGTCCGCACATCAACGGACTACAGTAAAGAACACGATGGCGAGCTTCTTGTACCGTCGCCACGGGTCGAACTGTCAGCGTTTTGTTCCGTACATGTCGAGAAGCACACAACTGCAGTGCGATGGGCGTATGTAGATATAGCGCGACAGCTTCTTTCAGCTGCTTCCAAGGATCGCAGGTCGTACCCGCTGCGACTGAACGCGACC
The DNA here is from genome assembly GCF_023073935.1 of Bradyrhizobium sp. 147. NCBI lineage: Bacteria > Pseudomonadati > Pseudomonadota > Alphaproteobacteria > Hyphomicrobiales > Nitrobacteraceae > Bradyrhizobium > Bradyrhizobium sp. 147. Next base: position 28,429 of record NZ_JADPKL010000064.1, read on the forward strand.
GCTTCACCGCAGGAGGCACAGCCGGTACGCTGAGTACTACCATTTCGTCGACCGCATGGCTCAAAACGGAAGGAGCGCAGGTTTTGAGCAGGGATAGCATATTGTCGCGCTTCCACCAGACGCGGTCGTCTACTGCTACGTACGCGGGTTGCAGCGGCATGATGAGCGGCCCGCTTCGAGCATAGTAGTCGCGTAAAGAGAGCACAAGGCATTGTTCGATCGATGCTGATAAAAGGGGACAGCACGCCATCACTATGGGTGTGATAGGTTCCTACCAGTCTTCCATGTGGGGTGAACGAATTGCTCCTTGTCACCGAACTACAGGAGCGCCGCGCCTCCAGGGCAAGCGAGAAGCGATTATCAATTCGACCTGGATTGCACAACGGTGCCCCGTGAGATGGCCGATCCTCTATCTGTCAAGACGAAGTGCCCCTGCTGCAGTGTCCACAGCGATACGTCTGTAATTTCCGCCTATCTGAAAACGTGCGGCGTGGTCCTTCGGACCCTTACATGTCGCCAACCGCCTAAAGGCATCTTTGATCTTCCCCCGAAAAGGTGGACGGGTTAAGCGGCTTTTAGCTCCATTTCGATCGGGGCGACATATCCGATCGCGGAATGGAGGCGGGTTCGGTTGTAGAAGCCCTCGATGAAGGCGAAGATATCGCGCTGGGCCTCGGCGCGGGTATTGTAGTCGCGATGATGGACCAGCTCGGTTTTCAAGGTATGGAAGAAGCTCTCCATCGGGGCATTGTCGTAGCAATCGGCCTTGCGGCTCATTGATGCCACGATGCCGGCGCCGGTGAGGACCTTGCGATAGGCATGTGAGGCATACTGCACACCGCGATCGGAGTGGTGGATCAATCCGGTCTGCGGCCGTTGCTGGTTGATGGCCATGGTCAGTGCCGCGGATGCGAGTTCGACCTGCATATGGTCTTGCATGGCCCAGCCGATGATCTTTCGGCTGAACAGATCCATGACGGCCGCCAGAAACATCGTAAGCGTCGTTTTGATCCCACCTTCTCGTGGCGTGGGGGATAGGCGAGGTTCACGATCTCTTTGAAGGGATCGGCTCGTGTCTATGCTTGACCATACGCTTAAGTCGGACGTGTCGGCGAGCCGGCTCGAAGTAATCACGGAGACGGGACGACGTCGTTGGTTCTCCAAGGATGACAAGGCCCGGATTGTCGAGGAGACGCTCGCGCCAGGTGCGGTTGTTTCCGACGTTGCCCGGCGACACGGGCTGACGCCCCAACAGGTGTTCACCTGGCGCCGGCAAGCGCGCCAGGTGCCGACAGTGAGAGCGGATGAGCTGCAATTTGTGCCTGCTGTGGTCGACACACCGACCGTGGCCGTCGCCGCGGAGCGCAAGGCACGGCGATGCAAGGCAAAGCCAGATAGCGGGAGTATCGAGATTGAGATCGATGGCGTTACCATCCGGGCTGGCGCCGGCGCAGACGCGGCGATGATTGCTGCCATCGTTCATGCGCTGAAGGCGCCCCGGTGATCGGCCCGTCCGGAGCAGTCCGGGTGATGGTGGCGACTAAGCCAGTAGACTTCCGCAAGGGAATGGAAGGCCTTGCGACCTTAGTGCGTGAGAGCATGCGGGCGGACCCCTTCTCGGGTGCTGTCTATGTGTTCCGGGCCAAGCGAGCCGACCGTGTCAAGCTGGTGTTCTGGGACGGAACGGGTCTGTGTCTGTTCGCCAAGAGGCTCGAGGACGGGATCTTCCGTTGGCCGAAAATCGAGGACGGTGTGATGCGTCTGTCGGCGGCGCAATTGTCGGCGCTCCTGGAAGGGCTCGACTGGCGGCTTGTGCATGAGGCACGGGAGACGTCGGCGCCAACGCAAGCGGGATAGTTGTTGGCGGTGCTGCGACGAAGTGAATCAGGAGCGCCGGACGCATCGCCACATGGCAGCGAATATGCTCTGAATTGGGTGTGAGCGACGCCCTGCCTGACGATCCCGAGATGCTGAAAGCGATGCTGCTTGCCGAGCGGTGCGAAAGCGAACGGCTGCGTCAGATCATCAAGGAATTGCAGCGGCATCGGTTTGGCCGGCGGGCCGAGACGCTGCCTGAAGATCAGATGCTGCTGGGCCTGGAAGACGTCGAGCAGGTGGCAGCATATAGCGAGACGGCGCAGGACGTCAGCGCACCTGAAGGCCGTGAGGTGCGGGCTCGGAAGCGCCGCGGTAACCGTGGCGCCTTGCCGGTGCACTTGCCGCGGATCGAGGTCGTCGTCGACATCGAGGACAAGACCTGTCCCTGCTGCCAGCGCGAGTTGCACCGGGTCGGTGAGGATAGAAGCGAGCGGCTGGACTTGGTCCCGGCCCAGTTCCGGATCCTTGTTACCCGGCGAGGCTGGGCAAGAACTCGGGCATTTTCGTTGGTCGGTGTACGCTTTGTTCATGACGAATCGCACATTCAAGACCGGCGAGAGCCGCGACCAGGCCAG
>NZ_JADPKL010000046.1:0-29988 GCF_023073935.1 Bradyrhizobium sp. 147
AGCCTGGCTCATTGGCGAGCAACGTGCCTCAGGGGAGAAAAAATACTATCTGGCCAACCTGCCTGCGTCGACGGATCTGCGCACACTGGCCGCCACCATAAAAGCACGATGGATCTGCGAGCAGGCGCATCAGCAGTTGAAAGAGGAGCTTGGACTTGATCACTTCGAAGGGCGATCATGGCAAGGTCTTCATCGTCACGGACTAATGACCATGATCGCCTACGCCTTCTTGCAATACCGTCGCCTCGCACACCCGGGGCGGAAAAAAAAGAATCAACGGGCCTCCGCCTCAGCCAACCATGCCCGCAGTACGTCACGCCATCGTCGATCTCATCCTACGGCAGCGATCGCAGCGATGCCCCTACTGCAGAAGACGTATCCGTGCAAAACTGCAGCACAAACCATTTCTGCCAAAGTAGTGCTAGCACTACTTTGGCAGATTGTTGGTTTTGCCGTGCTTTATAGGATTCCCGAATCAATTTTTCAATGATTCATGGGTGGTCGGCTCTTGGAGGGCTGACCATGGCGGGATGGGAAGACGAACTTGAACGCTGGCTGATGCCGTTTTTGGACCGGCTGGGTCATAAGACTCGGCAGCGGATGTGTCCTCTGTATGTTGCGGGACTGATCGGTCCTGGCGACCGCAAGAGCGTTCAGCCGATGGCGGAGCGCCTTGCCGCGGGCAAGTACGACCAGCTGCACCATTTCATTGCGGACGGTGTCTGGGACGCGACGCCGCTGGAGACGGAGCTGCTCAACCAGGCGGACCGACTTGTCGGCGGTAGCGATGCGGTGCTCGTTATTGATGACACGTCACTGCCGAAGAAGGGCGAACGCTCGGTTGGTGTTGCGGCTCAATACGCGTCGGCTCTTGGCAAAACGGCAAATTGCCAAACGCTGGTGTCTTTGACGCTTGCGCGCGGCGAAGTGCCAGTGATGGTCGCGTTACGTCTCTTTCTGCCTGACAGTTGGACAAGCGACGTGTCTCGTTTGAAGCGCGCTCGCAGCATCGTCGCCTCGCACACGCGGGGCGGAAAAAAAGAATCAACGGGCCTCCGCCTCAGCCAACCATGCCCGCCGTACGTCACGCCATCGTCGATCTCATCCTTCGGCCGCCGTCTCGTGTCCATACTGCCGAAAACAAATCCTTGAAAAACACTGGCGCAAATAGATTCTGCCAAAGTAGTGCTAGCTAGATCACTGAGAGTACGACAGTTGATCTTCCGTTACGATTCGCTCGATATTCTCCGACTTGCTCTTGATACGGTATCCGCTGCTCTAGCGTGGAGCATGCTGTGCCACAATGGCGTCCAGGCACTGCAGCCTTTAAATCGCGGCGTGGGCGACCTATCACAGGCCCCACGAATGATTTGGGTAGCCAATGATTTGGGTACCCCTGTATCAATCTTGGGTGCAAGGATCTGGCAATGACCCAACGGAAGCGCTCCGCCGAGCAACAGGTCGCTGACGAAGCGGACCGAAAGGCGCGAAACCCCGTTGGGGCGCGGCAAACGATAGCCGACAGCCACGCCGATCCAGAGTTTCAGGAAAACCATAAACGTCTCAGGGCCGAGCGCCTGGCGAGAGATGCCGAGCTCAAAAGCAAGAATTGACCCATTCGAGCGAAGCATCAGATCGGAAAAGATGACAAAATCAGTTGGTGAATACGAACCGACCAAACCAATCAGTAAAGCGGAGCGTGAAGCACGCAAGGCCTTCCGCCACGTCGAGGCGGAGAAGGCGATGTCCGAGCACGCGCTCGCGAATCGAGAGCGGCTGAAGGCAGAGCGGCTGGCACGGGAAGCCGCGGCGGGCCCGGTGCCAAAGAAACAACCCAAAGCGAAGAAGAAGTAATCTCGCACGAACTTCTGCACGGGTAGACCTTGCCGAAGTCACGTTGAAGCTTTCGGCACCTCGCTCTTATGGCGTCCGGGCGTCCCCGAGGCGAATGAAAGTCGACCAATCAATGCAGCAAAGGCCCGGGCATTGCTGCCGGGCCTCCGTTATAAGGCTGAGGGTGAACTTAGAAGTCCATGCCGCCCCCGCCAGGAGGCATGCCGCCAGCCGCGGTGTTCTTTGGGATTTCGGCAACCATCGCTTCGGTGGTGATCAGGAGCGCCGCAACAGACGCGGCGTTCTGGATGGCCACACGCACCACCTTTGTCGGATCGATGATACCCTTCGAGATTAAATTGACGTACTCGCCTGTCTGAGAGTCGAACCCGTAGGCGTATGTCTTGCTCTGCAGGATCTTGCCGACGATCACCGAGCCGTCTTCGCCGGCGTTGATCGCGATCTGGCGAGCGGGGTAGGACAGTGCCTTGCGCACGATCTCGACGCCGGTCTTCTGGTCGTCGTTCTTGGCCCGCAGGCCCTTGAGCTGCTCGGAAGCACGGAGCAGGGCGACGCCGCCACCGGGTACGATGCCCTCTTCGACGGCCGCACGGGTCGCATGCATCGCGTCATCAACGCGATCCTTGCGCTCCTTCACCTCGACCTCGGTCGCGCCGCCAACGCGGATGACCGCGACGCCGCCCGCGAGCTTGGCGAGACGCTCCTGCAGCTTCTCGCGATCGTAATCCGAGGTGGTCTCCTCGATTTGCGCCTTGATTTGATTGACGCGCGCCTCGATGTCCGCCTTCTTGCCGGCGCCACTGACGATCGTGGTGTTCTCCTTGTCGATCATCACCTTCTTGGCGCGACCCAGCATTGCAAGCGTCACGTTCTCCATCTTGATACCGAGATCTTCCGAGATCGCCTGGCCGCCGGTCAGGACCGCGATATCCTGCAGCATGGCCTTGCGGCGATCGCCGAAGCCGGGAGCCTTGACGGCCGCGACCTTGAGGCCGCCGCGCAGACGGTTCACGACCAGGGTGGCAAGCGCTTCGCCCTCCACATCCTCAGCGATTATAACCAATGGCTTCCCGCTCTGTACGACCGCTTCGAGCAGCGGGAGCAGCTCGTTGAGCTGCGACAGCTTCTTTTCGTTGATGAGGACGTAGGCATCATCCATTTCCACGCGCATCTTGTCGGCGTTGGTGATGAAGTAAGGCGAGATGTAGCCGCGATCGAACTGCATGCCTTCGACCACCTCAAGTTCGGTCTCCAACGACTTGGCTTCCTCGACGGTGATCACGCCCTCGTTGCCGACCTTCTTCATGGCATCGGCCAGGAACTTTCCGATCTCGGAGTCCCCATTCGAGGAGATGGTGCCGACCTGGGCGATTTCCTCGTTCGACGTCACCTTCTTGGAGTTCTTGACGAGGTCGGCGACCACGGCTTCCACCGCGAGGTCGATGCCGCGCTTGAGGTCCATTGGATTCATGCCAGCCGCAACCGACTTTGCGCCCTCGCGGACAATCGCGGCCGCCAGAACAGTGGCGGTCGTGGTACCGTCGCCGGCCGCGTCAGCGGACTTGGAGGCGACTTCGCGCACCATCTGTGCACCCATGTTCTCGAACTTGTCCTCAAGTTCGATCTCCTTGGCGACGGTGACGCCGTCCTTGGTGATACGGGGAGCGCCGAACGACTTGTCGAGCACGACGTTGCGGCCCTTCGGGCCGAGCGTCACCCTGACGGCGTTGGCGAGAATGTCGACGCCGCGCAGCATGCGGTCGCGCGCGTCGACGCCGAATTTCACTTCTTTGGCGGACATTATGATCCCCTTGGGAACGGATGCTCATGCGACTGTCCCGAAGGACGTCTGGGCAATGAGATCATCAGGTAGGCTTGAACCTCGTCCTGCGAGAGGCCGACTGCGCCGGCTACTCAGGACGGGATCGGACAACGGCAGATTACGCCGCCTTCTTCTTGGACTCGCTGACTTCGAGCACGCCCATGATATCGCTCTCCTTCATGATCAGGAGGTCTTCGCCATTGAGCACGACTTCGGTGCCGGACCATTTGCCGAACAGCACGCGGTCGCCGACCTTGATGTCGATGGGGATGAGCTTCCCCGCTTCGTCGCGGCCTCCCGCACCCACGGCCATGATCTCGCCCTGAGAGGGTTTTTCCTTTGCATTGTCCGGAATGATGATGCCGCCCTTGCTCTTTGCTTCGGCGTCGATGCGCTTGACCACCACTCGGTCATGGAGCGGACGAAATTTCATAGTGCCCTCTGTTCTATTTTCAGCCCTAGCAGTCGAATCTCGAGACTGCCAACCTTCTGCAACTATGTCCGCGCGAGCGACATACAAGGCATTGCCGGAGCGATATTCGGCAGCGAGCGTGTCTGCGTGAGAAACCGATAGCTATTTGTCGGGAAAGCGCGCACGGTGCGTTAGAGGCCGAACAACGACTTACTCTTGTGCGTCCGCGCTGTCGCTCGCGGATGCGCAATGCGACGATGCGAGCGGGTCTCGTCGCGAGACTCTGGTCGATCTCGCGGTTCTCGTCATCATAAGCCCGAGACGGCGACAAACGCGCACTACGTGCCCGACCTTTGCGCGAATCTGGCGCCGACCGATATGCGCGCCCCGACTCTGGTCGCCTCGGCACTCTCGCCGCTCGACGGCGAGAGCCGAGCTGGCACGAGCCGGTGACGAAGAATAGGAGCCTATGTCGGGTTCTCAACAGAAAGCAGCTTATGCAAAATCTCTCACCGCGGCACGTCAAGTTGGAAGAATCCGTTCGGCTGGGCGTGGTGTCTGGATGGTATTCGATCAAAGTCAGTGGAACATTTGTGTCCGGTCCTCACGAGTCGGAGGCCGATTGCCTGCGGCGGATCGCGGAAATCAATCCTCCGTCGGCCGCCAAACGGAAATGATCTGCATCTCAGCGTCCGCGGCGTAATGCACCATGTGCCCGCTGCGTGGACCGGGAGAGACTTCAATTCACGAAGTGCTCATTACTGTTGCGGCCCGACTCGAACCTTGCGGTCCGCGTGCGGCTTTCTATTCTGGAAGCCAGGCATTTTTTGGCCCTTGAATGGGCTGTGAGAACGGTGTGCAGCTAACGAGACCGACGCTACTGGAGCAAAGCGCCCTGCGGGAGGTTGTAATCGAGCGGTGGAGTAGCCACTTAGGAACTCAGTATCCGAGCGCCTTGAGCGCCTATCCGGATGCGCGACGCCTTAGCCACGCCAAATCCTATCGACGAAATCGATCAACGGCACGTCGCCAGCACGTGTGCGTCAGGGGTCAGGATCACCTATGCCCATCGAACATGCCGCCGTGCGGATCGTCCACAAGCCCTGGGGCGTCGGCGATCTCAGACCCTGGAGCAATATTGACGGGTCTCGTGGTGCCGTCGGCGAGTTGTGGTTCGAGCGCGCCGACGAGAACGCGCCCACGCCCACCTTGCTGCTCAAGTTGTTGTTCACCAGCGAACCCTTATCCATCCAGGTTCATCCAGACGACACGTTCGCGCGCGCGATGGGTATGCCGAACGGCAAGAGCGAGGCATGGTACATCCTCTCGGCTCAGCCCGACGCGCAGATCGGCGCTGGATTAAAACATCAGGTAACGGCGCAGCAATTGCGCACAACGATCCAGGACGGTTCGATCGCCGAACTCCTTCACTGGCGATCGGTTGCCGCAGGTGATGTCATCTATATCCCGGCCGGCACCATCCACGCCATCGGCGCCGGCATCGTGCTCGCAGAAATTCAGCAACGCAGCGACGCAACATTCCGCCTGTTCGACTATGGTCGGCAGCGTGAGTTGCACGAAGACAATGGCGTCGCCGTTGCCCATCCATGGCCGCTTCCAACGCAAGGCAAACCGACGGCCGTTACCGCTAATCGGACCCTTCTCCTCGCGAGCAAGCATTTCGTGCTTGAGCGCGTTGAACTTCCCGAAGGTTCAAGCTGGGCGCTGCTTGCTGAACCGGAGACCTGGATGCTCATACTCGACGGACACGCTGCAGTTGGTTTGACCGCGGCATCGATCGGGGAAGCCATCTTCATTGGTGGCGGCCGCAACAGCATCGAGGTTGGCCACAATGGTCTGAGCGCGCTGATTGCGTATCCCGCCAGCCGCCCGATCGATTCTCTGTTGCAGAGTCTCGGTGAGCAGCCGGTCAAGCCTACTCATCCAGCCACGCATTCAGTTCGGCAATTTGCGGGCAGCGTCGAGGCGCGAACTTGACACCGCTTCGCCGCATCGCCGTCATCGGCAATTCGCTGCCTCGCCGTTGCGGCATCGCGACGTTTACGACCGATCTGGAAAGGGCGATTTCGGATTCGCGCCCGGACATGGAGGTCAGCATCATTGCAATGAACGACCACGGACAGGCCTATGATTATCCCGCCTCCGTCGCCTTGCAGATCAAGGATGACACCGTTGAAGATTATGTCCGTGCCGCGGCCTTCCTGAACGCGGGCCGGTTCGACGTCGTTTGCTTGCAACATGAATTCGGGATCTTCGGCGGTGAAGCCGGCGCTCACATCCTTGAACTGCTTTCGGGCCTCAGCATGCCCGTCATCACGACGCTGCACACGGTTCTGGCCAAGCCAACCGCCGCCCAGCGTGCGGTGATGGAGCGCCTTGTCGAGGCGTCTTCGAAGATCGTCGTGATGGCGAACAAGGGACGCGAGATGTTGCGTAGCGTCTATCGCGTGCCGGACGACAAGATCGAGGTTATTGCCCACGGCATCCCCGATTTTCCGTTCGCCGAACCTGACGCAGCCAAGGCAAAGCTCGGATTCAGCGGTCGGTCCGTCATTCTGACGTTTGGGCTGCTGTCCCCCAGCAAGGGCATTGAGGTCATGATTGACGCGATGCCTCTGATCTTGGAACGTCGCGCGGACGCGGTCTATGTCGTGCTCGGGGCGACGCATCCCAATCTCGTGCGCGACCAGGGCGAAGCGTATCGCGAGAGTCTGATGACGCGCGTGCGCGAGCTTGGCATCGACGACCACGTCGTGTTCCTCGACCAATTCGTCGATCAGGCGACGTTGCTGGAATTCATTTCCATGAGCGACGTCTACGTTACGCCCTATCTCAATGAAGCGCAGATGACGTCGGGGACGCTGGCCTACAGCTTTGGTTTGGGCAAGCCGGTCGTTTCGACTCCGTATTGGCATGCGCTTGAGTTGCTGGGCGACGGCCGCGGCGTGATTGTTCCCTTCGGCAACGCGGTCGCAGTCGGCAAGGAAATCGCGCAATTGCTCACCGATGCCCCTCGCCGGCAGGCGATGCGCGAGCGCGCCTACGCCATCAGCCGATCGATGACATGGGAGCGCACGGCCGAGCGTTATATAGCTACATTCGAGAATGCGCGTCATGGTGACTGGCTCAAGGTAGCGGCACGTACCGGGCCGGTCGCGGTCGCGCACAGCCCGGCGGCATCTGATATGCAACTGGATCACTTTCTCTCGATGTGCGACGATACCGGCCTGTTCCAGCACGCTGTCCATTCGGTGCCAGATCGGGCTCACGGCTATTGCGTGGATGACAATGCCCGTGCCTTGCTGCTGGCGTGCGCCCTCAACAATCCCGGCGAGACGCGTCTGTCCGAAGGGTTGACGGCCCGTTTTGCCGCGTTCGTTCAGCATGCGTGGAATCCCGACACAAGACGGTTTCGCAATTTCATGGGCTTCAATCGAAGCTGGCTCGAAGACCGGGGCTCCGAGGACAGTCATGGGCGAACACTATGGGCGCTGGGTGAGTGCGCACGCAGGGATGCAAGCCCGTCGCGACGCCGATGGGCTGCCGGCTTGTTTGCCGAGGCACTCCCCGTCGTCGAGGCCTTTGGTTCGCCTCGCGCGTTGGCGTTCACCCTGCTGGGTCTGGACGGCTATTGCGCCGCTATTCGCGATGATGCGCGCGCCCGGGAGATCCGGCATGCTCTGGCCGATAGGTTGATGGCGGCGTTCGCTTCCGTCGAGACGCCGGACTGGACGTGGTTCGAGGAGAGCTTGGCATATGACAATGCGCGCCTGTCGCAAGCCCTGATTCTTACGGGCATGGCCACGCAAGCCCCCGATTACCTCGCTGCCGGATTGCGATCCTTGCGTTGGCTGATGACGCAGCAAACGGCTTCGACCGGACATTTCCGCCCCATTGGCACTGCCGGCTTCGGTGAGCCGCGCCAAGCGCCTCGCGCGTTCGACCAGCAGCCGGTAGAGGCAACGGCAACGATCGCAGCTTGCCTGACTGCCTGGCGTGCGGAAGGTGATGCCGAGTGGAAAGCGATCGCGAGCAACGTTTTCGCCTGGTTTCTTGGTCATAACGATTTGTCGATCGCGCTCGTCGACCCCGAGACCGGCAGTTGCCGGGATGGATTGCACCCCGACCGCGCCAACGAAAACCGCGGCGGCGAATCCGTCGTATCCTATCTGCTCGGTCTTGCCGATATTCGTCAGCTCGCGCGCGTCAATGTCAGCGTGACGCCGCCGGCGACGCTTCGCGTCATCGGCGTCTGAGTTCACTGACCTCTCCAACGACCCGAGGACATCTTGTCGCAAGCCAGTTTCCTGCATCGGCAAGCGCTCCATCTGCGCCCCGACCCTACGCGTGTGATCGTTCGCCCGTTCAAGCCGGCAACAGAGCCGCGCGATCTCAACCCGACCGACAAGACGCGCGCCAACCATATCGTCGAACGCGTTTTGGCCCTTGACCCGGGAGTCACCGCCAGCCTGTTGGCAGACGTATTGGTGAACTTTCAGGGCAGGCATCGCAACCTGCTAGAAACGTTCGAGTTCCGCGCCGATGAGATGGAACGGGCGTTGGCGGCTCACGGCACTTTTTCGACCATTCAGCGCCAGTTGATTGGGGCTTATTTCCTGAACGAATATTCGTTCGAGGCGTCTGCCCTGTTCAATCCCAGCATCGTACCGCATCCCGACCAGTCGGGTGCGCCGAAAGACGGCCTGCGCTTTGTTCTCAGTCTCCGGGCCGTTGGCGAAGGGCACGTATCTTCACTGACATTTCGCACCGGCACCATCGCAGCCGACGGCAGCCTGGCGGTCGATCCAACCGCGCGACTGGCCTCCAGCCCCCGAGTCGGACCTCGCATACCCGGATCCTCAGGCGAAACGGTTGAAATCACATTCAAAGAAGAACAAGACATCAGTGAACGCGTGATATTTCCTGTCACGGATTCACAATCTCAAGGCATCGAAGACGCCCGTTTCGTCGAATTCATCGATGGTGATCGCAAGACATATTACGCGACGTTCACCGCTTATACGGGCAGAGCGATACGGTCGGAGTTGATCGAAACGCGCGACTTCTTGTCATTTCGGATGTCCCCGTTGCAAGGGGCCGCGGCGCGCAACAAGGGGATGGCGTTGTTCCCCCGCAAGGTTGACGGCAAATACGCCATGATCGCCCGCCAGGACAACGAGAACCTCTATTTGATCTATTCAGACGATCTGCACCAATGGGACGGCGGTCAAGCCATCCTGAAGCCGCAGTTTCCCTGGGAATTTGTGCAGATCGGAAACTGCGGATCACCGATCGAACTCGATGAAGGCTGGCTGTTGCTCACGCACGGCGTTGGCCCGGTTCGAAAGTATTCGATCGGCGCTGCCTTGCTCGACAAGAAGGACCCCTCCAGGGTGCTAGGCCGTGCCTGCGAACCTTTGCTGCATCCGGAGGCCTCCGACCGAGAGGGCTACGTTCCCAATGTGGTCTACACCTGTGGGGCGATGCGGCACCGTGATCAAATTATTCTGCCCTACGCCGTCTCCGACACTTATTCCAACTTTGCCACGATCAAGATCGCGGCCCTGCTGCAAGCAATGTCCTGATGGAGCGGGCAAACCATTTCGTACCGGAGGCGGCTTGAGCCGGCATCGCAGGGGCACATCCATGGTCCAATTGGCGACAGCCGACGTATAATGCGGCTCCGGGCCAAGTCCGCTTCGGATCCAAAGGTTTGAGCATGATCCTGAAGGTGCGTAGCGGCTTTCCGAAAAGATCATGCTCAAACAACAACCTAAAGCGCGATGACCGTTCATCCTAATCTAGCGCTCAGGTGCGGCGGCAGATTAGGCCCTCAAAAAAGTACGCCGCCCGTTTGAAATAACGACGGACGGCGCTTCTCCAGCCCCGAGAGGGCACTAGCAAAATCTCGGTTATCCATTGGTCTGAGCACGCGCCAGAAAGGTTCGCATCAGGGGCATTGAGCGTTGGACGAAGCCGGAGGTGCAGCGCCGCACGCTGACATCCCTGTTCGCTAAGCGGACCGTCGCCCCCTTCAGGGAGCCGATGCTGGCCGCGCCAGCTGACCGAAAAATCGAGCCGTCTCAGGCACTCGCGTGGACGAGATCACGCTGCTCAGCCTCGACGTCCTGCGGCCGTCGGCATGCGACTACGGTTCCGGGAAAAATGTCCGCCAGCCCCGCCTTCAGGAGCTTCCGCCTTATGCCGAGGCAGGATTTTCTGCGCTGATTGCGCGATCCAGGGCATCGATCAGCATTTGAAGCTCTACGAATTTGTTCCGGGCTCGCTCCGCCTTTTCACGATCAAAGGGAGCAGCCAGCACCTTCGCATGCGTGTCCCTGTCCTCGAGCATGCGATCACGCGCCTTCTTCAATGTTTCAAGTCGCTCGTTCATCTGTGCTCCTGTGCCAATATCTGCTCGAGCGCAACCCAAAGACTCAGTCGAAGCCGGCCGGAAGCTCGCCCTTCCGGAAGAAGACCGTGGGCTCATCATCGTAGTCACCCATCTCGGGATCGCCGGTGGACGAAAAAGCAACGACGGCGAGTTTGCTCAATGCCAGTCTCTCTGCCGTCCGCAGTGCGCCGCTTTGCGACTTGCAGACGATGGGAGCGTCGGCTTTCAGATTTCCACCTTTGCCGGCGTTGAACGCCTGCACGACGTACGTTGTTTCGCGGACCATGGCGGTTCCTCAATATCGATCGCGACAACACGTGGCTGCAAACGAACGCCTCGCCTGCATAGCTGTGCATCGCGAGGTCTTGTTCGACCGTCCTCAGGCTCGCGCGCACTCCCTGTCATACAGCTCAGCAACCGCGACAAATATTCTTCAGTTTCGCAGCGGTTCGGGCTTCTTCCGCAATGAACGGGTCTGTGTAAGCAGCACGTGATGCGTCCTTTTGCTCAGGACTTGGCTTCTTCGTTTGCGGCGGAAACGCGGCATCGTAACAGGCCAATCGCCCGCTCGTGCTTTCGATCTCCCGGCAGTCGGTTTCGCCAGCGATCGCGGCCTGCGTGAATGTGCCGAGCGCCAATACAACAGAGAGCAGTTTCATCAAGCTACCTCTCCCGGCGGCGTTCACACCGAACGCCCCGTGATCTCTCCTCGTGCCGGCCCGGTTGCCGCCCCGCCCGCCCTCCGCGAGGCATTCTCGTGCAACGGGGTTCTGGGCGCGCCGTTTGACGACGCACCAGCCTCTCCTCATGCTTCGAACTGGTCGAACTCTTCCGAGAGCAGAATCCGGCCTTGCGGCGTGCATATCCGGACGTCGGAATAGCCTTCCTGCAGCAGCTCCCGCGCCTTCTTCAAAGCAGCCGCCGTCGTGGCGCGGCCCAAGCTGATGTGGCCACTTTGATCACGCCCGCTAATCAGAAATTGCAGTTGCGGCGCTCTATCCACGTAGAAGAACCGCAGCTGCCACCAGGAGCAGTAGAAACAACGGGACGATCACCGGCGGCACGACCCAGTCGGCCAGACGAAATCGAGGCATGCACGTGGCTCCTGGTTTGGCGGGAGCGCTCGTGACCCTCAGTCACCGGTGGAAGCCGTGGGAAGGACGGTGATACTGCGACCCTACGCTTGCGTCCCGCGAATAGCGAGCTCTAAAACGGTCCTTGCGAGTGCCTTGACCATTCATGCATCCTTCGCCAAAGAATTGGCCGGGCTCGAGAATTGCGACGACCGCCTCCTGCTCGAATACGACCGTTAGCTTCACTTTGTCTTTTTGAATGTAAAAGACCGAAGCTCCTACATCGCCTTGCTCGAGCGGTGTTTAGTGCAAATGGCACGCGCCTACGGAAAAGGGCGGCTGCTGGGCCGCCCTTTGGGTTTGCGCCTGACCGGTCGGACTGGACTTAACCTTCGATGATGTAGACGATCTCGTGGGTGTGCGGACGAAGGATAACGTACCTGCCGTGCACCAGAATGAACTCGTATCCGCGCCATTCCGGATAAATCTCGACGATGCGGCTCGGTATCGCATGATAACGGACGCCTGCCGGAACGGCGGTGCCGATCGACAGGTTGAAGTTCACGTTGGTGACTTCCTCGACCTTCTCCTGTTTGATAGCCGAAGTGATCTGGCTACGCTTTTCGGCCGGAGGCGCGGCGACCGCCGTGGTCGCGGCATTGCCGGTGGTCTTGCCTTCGGGCGCCGAAGGCTTGCTCTCGGTGGTCGGGGTCTTCAGGTCCTTCGATGTGGTGGCTGAATCGGGCGCCTTTGTCATCCCATCGGCCTTCGTCACGCCAGTCGTCTTGCTGTCCGCGGTCGGCTTCGTCTCGTGAGGCGAATTCTTCACGTCCTTCGAAGCGGTAGCCGGGGCCATTCCTTCTGCGGCCTTCGGCTTGCCATCGGCCTTTGCGTCGCCGAGGTGCTTTGCATCAGGCGCGCCCTGTGCATGCTGCGGCATTCCTTCTGCCGGCGAGCCGTGGGGTGCAGCGGTGGGGGGGCCCTTTGCTGCGGGTGCATTCATCGGTGCTACGGTTTCAGCTTTCGGCGAAACGGCAGCGGGGGACTCCGAACCCTTTGCTGCGCCCTGATTGGCGCCTTGAGCCATCGCAAGACCGGTCGCAGCAAACAGAGCCACAACGGCGACAGAAGTCCTCAAAGTATGTCTCATCTGATCTTGTCCAATTCATTTGAATATGATGCCGACGAACGTCAGCCATGGGGAGTGAACGGCTCCGACCGGCGATGGTTCCGTTTCAATTTCTGGTTTAATGGCGATCAAGTGCCAAGCTCGTCGAAAGGTCTGCGAGTAACCGTTGTTTGTCGATGACAGAGGTTTCAACGGCCTGCGCCGGTCCGGAAGAGATCGGGTCGATTCAAATATAAGTTGTATCGAGGGAACTCTAGGTCATGGCGCCTGTTTGATTAGGGAGCTCCGAGCGGACAGAACTTTCGTAGCCCGTCTGGATCGCTGCGGCGTCAACAATGGCACTGTCCGCGGGTACAAGCACCGCAACATCTTACGACTTCATCGGACCAGATTGCGCAGATCAGCAGCCATTCGAACCAAACGATTGAGGTAACAAAATGAACATGTCGAGCGAAAGCCTTTTGATCATCCTATTCGTAGGTCTCGTCGCCGGCTGGTTGGCGGGCCAGATCGTCCGCGGGACCGGCTTTGGGATCGTCGGTGACATCATTGTCGGAATCCTGGGCGCGTTTGTCGGCAGCTGGTTGTTTCCTCAGCTCGGCGTGCATCTCGGGAGCGGCACCGTCAGCGCCATCGTCAACGCCACCTTCGGCGCGGTCCTGCTCCTGCTCGTCGTCCGGCTAGTCCGCGGTGGCGGTGGATGGGGAAGCAGCTGGCGCGGGAGCTGGGGTCGTCGCTGGTGACCCATGCTCGCGCAACGGTATCGGACACCAGCGAAACGCGGGCGCTCGTGGTTGCCGCCGGATCGGTGCCATCATGCTAGACTTTTCGAATGCATCCTTTTCGCCTGAAACGATCGGCACCATGAAAGCTGCGTTGGACGCGGCGGTTGCGTCACTGCCTGGCCAAGTCAGCTCCGCGCATATCCAATCCATCGCGGAAACGATCCTTCGCACCGCCAAGGACGGCGAGCGAGACCCCATGGTCCTGCAACGCATCGCGTTAATGGAGCTTCAGATCTCGACGCGCTGCTGACACCGCTCCACCAGCTTGTGTGCCGGCGCGGAAGCGCTCGCGTTTATTGTCGTGCCCTGATGTCTCGATGGAACTTAAATGGTCTGCGGAAGCATTCACAATTGTAGCCGCGATCGCGCGGCTCCTGGAGAAGCCCCAACATGAAACGTCTGGTGTTGATCGGTGTGGCCGCCTGCGCAGTCGCGGCGATGTCAACGCTACCTGCTTCCGCTATGCCCCGAGTGGTGGCGGACACGCTGGTTGCCGGCTCCGACAGTCCGCTCATGCTCGTGCGTGGAGGTCATGGAATGGCAACGGTCACATGGGGCCTGGCGGCCGCGGTCATCACTATGGCGGGGGCAGAGGCCACCATCGCCGTTGGTACTAACGGCCTGGCCATACAACATCCGAGGCCGTCTTTGGTTGGTGGCGGCCTTGGTGATCTTGCTGATTGGCGGTGATCATTAAAGTGCACTGTCACCGCATTGCATTGAGAAGGAGGGCCGCCGCATCGGGCGCCCCTTTTGTAGAGCAGTAGGACAGACTGAAAGAGAGTGAGAGGCCTCACGAACACCCCGTCGTGCTGCCAAGCTAAGATATCGTGCGGAGTTGGAAAGTGTGTATGTAGAAGGGGTTTCTAACTCCGAACAACGACGCCAACCGTTCCGGGTTATCCGCTCACCAGGGATCAGGACCGTATGGGCGCGCCGAAAATTGACTTCTCGAAGCACGATTGCTCGGTGTAGCATGATCCGCGTCGCCGTCATCGAATTTGCGTCAGAGCCCCTTTTTTTGGATGCCGATAGGGGGTCCCAGTCGAACGCCGATTGACACGTCAAAACCGGGGAGAGCGGAAATAAGCGAGAGCAGACGTTCTGTCCTGATTGCGGTACACCAATCTATTCGGCGCCCATCGGCGAAGGCGCAAAAGTCCTAAGCATGCGCGTCGGCGCCATCAAACAGCGCGACCAATTGATTCCGGCCGATCAGTTCTGGTTTCGCTCAGCGCAAAAATGGCTGAGTACCTTGCCAACAATAAAGAAGATGGAAACGCAACCTGTGTTTGGCCCGCGAGGCGGCTTTAGTCGTTAGCGCACACCTTCTGCTCTTGGCCCCGTGGCGAAGTTCGATTTGGCTCAGGCACGTTTGCTGATCGGGGCACACCGGAGCGACACGGCGCGACTCAATCGGCGCTATTGACCCAAAGCGGGGTTGCGCTGCACCGGCCCGAGAGGCGTCACTCTTCCCTGAGGAAGCCAGAACCGGCTAATCGCCATCCACTATCGTCGATGTCATCATCCATTGCAGGCGATCATCTGCGACGACTAGACTTCGCGTGAGACGTGCGGGTGTGTAAACTGCCATCCGTCAATGCATCCACGCTGCTCTAATCCGTCTATTCAATAAAGTCCTGTCGGTCCTGGACGGCCGGGCATGCATTCTGTCATGGATCCCCGTTTCTGGAGGCGACAATCCCAATAGGACTCGAGCATCATTGCGACCACCAGCAAAGCGATCGTCATCAAAAGTAGCGCAGCGATGCAACTGCTGCTCATTGAGAACCCATCCATAGGCAAGCTTATCGCGAGACGGGGTAGCAATCTATGCTTGTTAACGTGTTCGTATTCGCGTCTCTCTCGCCTATGGTTGCCATCAGGTTGACACTCCTATGAGGTCCGCTTGTGGGCCCATTGCTGTCCAACGGGATCTAAGCCTTGGTGTCGGCTGTCGAGTGTAGAGCGGAAGCAGATCGCAGCAGTCCAACCGGCCAATTTTGTCCGGAAGTGAGCCGAACAGCATGATGCGAGCCGCGAAGGCGGAGTTTGACCCATACGGACGTTGACAATCCTTATAACTCTCTTGCTACGTGTGTGCTCTTTAGTCGCGTTACGGGGACAGCGGAAGATCCTATGATGGCCGCGACATGATCCACGTCCTCGACATCGATCCGCGCATTGCGCGGCATTGCTTGCACGCCGGACGGCTCCAAGCAGGAGCTTAGCCGGACGGTAGTTGCTGCCGTCCGGATTACCCCCTTCCTTCATCAAACAGATTTGGTGTGTGGCGCTCCCGCGAGGAGTAGCCCCGAACAAGGAGGCATGTCGTGAACAACCCCTTTTTCCCAAACGTCACTCTTCCGGCGTCCGACCATCGTCGCTTGCAACGGCTCGCGCAGACGGGCGCGGATCAGGGCAACGTGGACGCACGTTTTTTGTTGGGTGAGCTCAACCGTGCGGAAGTCGTCCCTGATCGCGCAGCCAGATTGGACAGCATCGTCACCATGGGTTCGTGGGTGACGTTCTGGATCACCTGGGGCTTCCCCCGCGAGACAAGGCAACTGGTGTACCCCGAAGACTACACGTCCGAACGAACCCAAATCCCCGTGATGTCGCCGTTGGGCGCAGCGTTGGTCGGGCTGAAGGTCGGAAGCGAAATCCCCTTCCTCACCGCTGGGCGCACCAACGTCGTCAAGGTCGAACGTGTCAGCCGAGGTGATCCGAACGATGTTGTCAGGGTTCTGTCTAGCAATCCAGGGGTCAAGGGCAAGAAGCTCTTTGATGACAATGATCCAGGACCATCAGCCGCTTAGGAAAGGAGAGAAGGTGATGAGCAAGACCAATCGCAAAGGCAGACCTGAGATGATACTGCCGCCCATCACAGTGATGGAGGATGAGGCGCGGCGTCTCAACGCTCTGGCCAGTTCGAGCGCGGTGCTCTTCCCGCGCGTGGCCCATTTCCTTGCACAGGAGATAGAGCGTGCAAACGTGGTGGCGGACAATTCCGATCTTCCCGGCGTAGTCCGCATGGGCTCGAAGGTCCGGTACTGCGATGACAAGACCGGTGAGGTCCGGGACGTAGTCTTGGTTTATCCCCACGAAGCGGACATAACGCTAAAGCGCGTCTCGGTTCTTACGCCGGTCGGAGCTGCGTTGATCGGCCTGTCGGTTGGCCAAACCATTGAGTTTCAAACCCCGGGGCACAACAAGCGGTCGTTGACGGTGCTAGGCGTGTCCAACTGAAGGAGGCGTTGACATGCGCGACGTTTCAACCAGACAGGCCGCCTTAACAGTCATCGGTACCACCATCGTTTTGGCTGGCCTGTTCTATGTTGCGACTTTCTTCAAGACTTGAAGATCCAACCTCTTGGGGGCAACCCCTCTCGGCCTGTGATCGAGCTGGGGCATCCCAAGCGCGGGGACTGCTCAACCACGCTGATTGGACAACGTGAACCAGCGCGACTTCACCATCGCAGTCCGCGATGTGTGCTGATCATTGGCCGACAAGGTTGATCAAATGGGTGGTTGCCGCTGCACTGCATGAGTCCGTTTGTGGCCCGTGTCTAACGTTAGCCCAGAGCGCGAGCGGTTTAGTCCAATGGCCCATCAGCGCACGTTGCGCCTCGTCTACGGAGGTCCGCTCATTGTGCTAGAGCGGACCAGATTTGCTCAACGTAATTTCTTCGCAATTGACCCATCCCGGACATTGGCTCTAGCCCCGAGACCACGTGCCATGCTTTGATGAGGCTATCTAGGGTTGGTTCCCCGGGGGGCAATTTTAGCGGGCGACAGGGTAGAGCGGCGATTGGCGGCGGTGCTGGCGGCGGATGTCGCGGGGTATAGCCGCCTCATGGGTGCAGATGAGGAAGGCACGCTCGCCCGGCTCAAGGCAATCCGACGGGAACTGGTTGACCTAACCATTGCCAAACATCGCGGTCGGATCGTTAAAACCACCGGCGATGGCATACTGGTCGAGTTTGCCAGCGCTCTGGATGCGGTTCGCAGTGCCGTTGAAGTCCAGCGCGGCATGGCTGAGCGGGATGCTTCTGTCCCACAGGACCAACGTATCGATCTTCGCATTGGTATCCATGTCGGTGACGTTATCGTCGACGACAACGACATCTATGGCGACGGTGTAAACATTGCCGCTCGGCTAGAAGGAATTGCCGATCCGGGGGGCGTTTGCATTTCTGGCGATACCTATCGCCAGATCCGGGGCAAGATCGAGGTCACGTGGAGTGATCTTGGGTTGCAGTCCCTAAAAAACATCAGCGAGCCCATGCCCGCTTGGCGGGCTCAGCTTACTAGTGGAGCCGCTCCGGCGGCCGCAGCGACTGCAAGCAAACCTCAGTCGCTGCCGCTTCCTGACAAGCCTTCCATTGCAGTTTTGCCATTTCAGAACATGTCGGGCGATCCCGAACAAGAATACCTTGCTGACGGTATCGTCGAGGACATCATTACTGCACTGTCGCGATTCAGGTCGCTATTCGTTATCGCCCGCAACGCGTCGTTCACCTACAAGGGCGAGGCAATCGACGTCCGCAAGGTCGGTCGCGAACTAGGGATCAGATACGTTCTGGAAGGTAGCGTGAGAAAGGCCGCGAACCGGTACGCATCACAGGCCAACTCGTCGAGGCTGCCACAGGATCGCATCTTTGGGCTGACAAATTCGACGGATCCATTGAGGATGTCTTTGAACTGCAAGATACGGTCGCTGCTCGGGTCGTGAGCCAGATTGCGCCCCAATTAATCCTCGCGGATGCCGACCAGGTGGTTCGAAAGCCCTTGGACAGCTGGGATAGCTACGACCACTTCTTGCGCGGCTTGGCCTTGAACCATCGACGAACTCTCGAAACGAACAAACTGGCACAGGTCGAGTTCGAAACGGCTTTTAAACTCGATGCAATCTTTGCTGCGCCATATGTTCAGGCCGCGTTTTGTGTGCACAATCGATATTGGAATTATTTGCAGCGCTACTCCGAGCAAGAGCGCGCGCAAGCGATTCAGCTTACCAATCGCGCGCTTGAGCTCGCGCCGAGTGATGACGCGGTTCTGGGTCTAGCCGCTTACATCGTCGGGAACATGAACGATGAGGTGGAGCGAGGAGTCGCGCTGGCCGATCGGTCCCTGCAGCTCAATCCCAATCATCTCCAAGCCTGGGCCATCAATGGCTACCTCAGCGCTTTGTTGGGTGACCTGCTCGGTGCTCGTGATGCGTTGGACCAGGCTATCCGGCTAAGTCCATTGGACAAGGTGAACATCGTTGGAGCCTTGCGAGGCCACCTCACTGCTGCTTTGATCAGCGGATCGCCAACCGAGCAAGCTGATTGGGCGGGAAAGCTCTTGTCGCTCAATCCGACCGACGTTCATGGCTTGCTGAGGCTATATGACGTAGCGTTGCTGAACGGCGACGTGGACGGCGCGAATAGGACTTGCGGACGAATTGTCGAGCTGTACCCGAGTTTGCGCAAAACCTTGTTGAGGGAAATGTATTCGGTATCGAAAACCCGAGCATCAAGCGATCGCGCAAGCTTTTATCAATCGAATCAACATACCTGAATAAAGGCGTGCCAAGAGAACTAACACCACGGCATCCACCGCACTTGCGGTGCAATAGTCGGCTCCTGGCCCACTTGCGAAGCTGCGCCTCGGCGGCCGGAAGTCCGCTTGTTGAGTCCAGAGCGGGCCAGATTTGCTCAACCTGAGTTCTTCGCGTTTTGACCGAAGCGGACTTTCGGTTTCAATCTACTCGATCACTCTGTCTGCCAATAGGAGCACTTGCTCCGGGACGGCCAAATGCAACGCTTTGGCCGTTTGGAGATTGATCACGAACTGAAACTTCGTCGGTTGCTCAACTGGCAAGTCTGCATTCGCACCTTTTAGGATGCGGTCCACGTAATCGGCCGCTAGAACAAATAGAGCCTTGATATCCGGCCCATAAGCCATCAACCCACCCAAGTCTGGGTAATTGGTGACCTGATATACTGTCGGCAGGCGGTACTTAAGTGCGATTGATGGCAATGACCGCCGCGGCGGGTCCGCAAGTACGTAGACGATCTCGCACTCCGCAGCCTGCATGTCGGCGAACGCCTTTTCGACGTCCTCGGGGTTTGGCGCAACGAACCGTTGGGCTGAAATGCCGATGACGTCCGCCGACCTGACCGCTACGTCAGCCAACGCCGGATGCGTCGGGTTGTTTGAAGTGAGTACACCGATTTTCCGCACCTTGGGAAACAGAAGGCGAATGATGTCGAGGGTCTTCGCTGTGAGATCACCGAACATATTCGCAACGCCAGTGATGTTACCGCCGGGCTTGGCAAAACTTCTGACGAAGCCAGAGCCGATCGGATCGATGGATGGCGCCATGATGATCGGAATTGTCGAGGTCGCTCGTTGTGCAGCTGCAATCGCAGGCGTCGCTTCGGCAATTATGATGTCCGGCTTTAGTGCAACGAGTTCCTCAACTAAATGCGGTAACAGCGCGTAGTGTCCCTTGGCTTCGCGCAGCTCGAATACGAGGTCCTTTCCCTCCCGATATCCCTTGGCTTCCAAAGCTTCTCTGAACCAGCCGATGATCCTGTCGCCTTGTCCGGAGGTAACCAGCCCAACCCGCCATGGCTGCGATCGCTCGGCGTGCACCACGGCGTCAAAGGCAACCAAAGAGGCTGTCGTAAGCAAGGCACGACGCGTTACTGAACGAGCCATGTGTCTCTCCTTGTCCGCACTTCGAGGTTAGCACGGGCGGATTCCTCAAAGAATATGGTCTCGCTTGCTGCGGTGCGTGAGAGTCGGGTTGCGGCCCGTTTGGGACCTTGCGATGAGCACTAAAGATGTCCGCTCATCAGGTCCGACCAGAAGCCAACGCGGGGTGACTAAACCGACGCGATTGACGCGAAGCGGACTTCAAGCGCCGTCCCGGTCTGGCGTAGCAGCAGGCCACTGAAATCCAGCAAGCGCGTCTTCAGCAAGTTGAGAACATCGTCGTGAAAACATGCGCTCCGTCCAGACGGAACGCAGGGCAACTTCGACCGCTTCGCGGGGCGCCGCTGGATATCGCGTCAACAATTCCGTCACAAGCTCCTCAAATTGCGCCCCCTTTGGCTCCTTCGGTATGGAGCCAAACGACAAGGGAAATTCGGGGTTGCGATCCACATCGTAGTAGGCCTCGTACCGGTAGTCGTCGCTCATTACTTCGGAAACAACGCCGACCTCGAATGAAGCCTCTCGTTTCCAGTCATAGCCCAATCTGCGCCACCAGTACTCCAAGACCTCGAGTTCTACGACTGTCGTCGATGGCCCCGCCTCACAGCAACCGATGTTAGGGGGATCGCCATAGTGCAAACTCCGGTGACAGATGGCAGTTGCCACATCCGGATCCTTCTCGAAATAGGGCTGTGAAATCGCCAATCGAAAATGATGACCACAGCGTTGACATGCAGCGAGAACCAGAGCGGCCTCACGGGCATAAAAATTTGCGACCGCGTCTGGCTTGAAAGGTCCATAGCGAGGGACTGCGGACTCATCGAACCATGAAGGCTCTTCGCTTATGCGGCTACGAATGTCGGAATAATTCGTGTACAAAGCCATCTCCGAGTCCTTGAGGAACGCACCGCTCCAGCGGACTAGATTTGCTCAGCTTGAGTTCTTCGCATTGTGACCCACAGCAGAAGTAACGGCGATGTTCGTGGAAATCACTCGGAGTGCTTTCCCCTAATGACACGCCAGTATTCCTCCGCGACGTCAGGGTCGATTTCGACAGGTGCGGAGCTTTCAGCGTAGAGGCGGTCTTTGCCATCTTCGCGGGCCTGAAATCCAAAATCTGTCTCTAGTGTCAACTTCGAAGAAGTTTGCCTTGAACCCACTACCTTTCAGGCTTTGGAAAGTGCGCCCCCCATAGCTGATGGATTTACCCGTTTTTGAGAAGGAGACGCGGCCGATCCGCGCCGGTCCATTCAGCGATGCGGATTTATTCTCGATGTACATGATGCGCGTTTGCGGCACTGACCTGCACTCCGCCCTGCTGTTCGCGCGGATGAAACTGAATTTCAAAAAGGACCGGGTGGGTAGTCATTTGGGCTTGGCCCGGTATTGGTATTGTTCCCATCTGGAGACACCTTCATTCCTTGACGGAACGCATAGCCGATGAACGCCGCGAGCACAGCAAAACAGATGAGAGCGGGGAGCCAGTGCGGCACGTTCAAGCCCTCCATATGCGGCCTCAGTTGGCGGCCTCTTCATTCTACCAGAAGCGTCCAGCCACGGCACGCCAATCACAACTTAGACGACAGTCCCACAGGGAACGTGAGGCGAGTGGTCACGATTAATGGATCGTTGCTGGCCACACTTTAAAGGTCGAACTTCCGATTTTGGCCCGTCTGCGAAGTTGCGCCGGGTCTGAGGGAGGTCCGCTGATCGCGGCAGAGTGGACCGGATTTGCCCAGCCTGAGTTCTTCGCGGTTTGACCCAACTAAGACATTGGAAGCTTCTGCCCTACGTTTCGCGTTTAGGACCACGGCGGCTCTTCGGTCCCCCCGGCTGCCTCATGGAGGATCGTTACACCCGCCGAACGTAACGCAGTTAGCAATACAGTTCTTACAGAGGCAGGATCAAAACCAATATCTTGGGCATTTGGTGGATGTGCCTCGCTGTTCTTCAGTCGGAGCGCCAAGTGCAATTGCTCCCAAAGGTGCTGAACGACGAGATTGACCTGACCTGGCGCGAGTTTGACCGCGCTGCGCGCCATCTCGATTTGGCGCGGACCCTCAACCCGAACGACGCTATGGTTCAAATTACTTGGGCATCGGTCCAGGCGTGTCTGGGCCATCCTGGGCGTGGCCTCGAAGCCGCCGAGTTCGCCAGACGTATCAACCCACTCCACCCCGGGTGGTACAGCTATTACCGATCGCGGACCCTCTTTCTTCTCGGGCGCTATGAGGAGGCTGCGGCAATCCTCGAAGAGAGTACCAGAGCGAATCCTTTGCAGCATCCCCAGGATCTTGCGTGGTGCGCGGCGGGTTGCGGCCACCTGGGGCGAACCGAGCAGGCGAGTCAGTGTGCGGGACGGTTTCTCCAATCAGTTCGTGGGCTCTGGCGTGGTGATCCTGCGGCGGGTCCGGAGGTCTATGTGAACTGGCTCGCGGATGCCTCTAATCTGCGGCGTCCTGAGGACGAAATGCGCTTGCGTGAGGGGCTGCGGTTGGCCGGAATTCCTGCCTAACTAACATTCAATACGTGAGCCAAGCGCACTGAGGTCCGAAGAAACCCGACGACGGCATGAACGGTGACTGGGGTAGCCTTTGACCCATTTCGGACTTGGGCGTAGCCGGACATCGACCCACAATCGTGCTATATAACCATTCGATTTCCCCAGTTACGGGGGAGCATCTTGAGCAGCGAGCACGTAGAGAGACGACTAGCAGCTATTCTGGCGGCGGATGTCGCAGGCTCTTGCCGCTTGATAGGGATAGACGAAGAAGGCACGCTGGCGCGACTGAAAGCGCTTAGAAGGACGCTTTTCGATCCCAAGATCGCGCAGCATCACGGTCGTGTCGTCAAGAATACCGGGGACGGCGCTATCGCCGAGTTCGCCAGCGTAGTCGACGCGGTCCGATGTGCCGACGAAATTCAGCGCGGCATGGCCGAACAAAATATTGACGTGCCGCAGGACAAGCGGATCGAGCTCCGCATCGGCATTCACGTCGGTGATATCATTATCGAAGAGAACGATATCTTTGGTGACGGGGTCAATATTGCAGTGCGTCTCGAAGGGATTGCAGAGCCGGGCGGCATCAGTATCTCGGACGACGCTCGCCGGCAAATTCGTGGCAAGGTAGATGTAACGTTTGAGGATTTGGGTTCGCAGTCCTTGAAGAATATCGCCGAACCGATACGGGTCTGGCGCGTCCCATACGGTCGCGCCGTGCCAGCCGTGCCGAACCGCTGGCCTGTTTCTGAAACCCTTGCTCTGCCGAATAAACCCTCGATCGCCGTTCTCCCCTTCACCAACCTGAGCTCCGATCCGGAACAGGACTACTTTGCCGATGGAATGGCCGAGGACATCATCACGGCGCTGTCTCATTTCAAGGCGCTGTTCGTCATCGCCCGCAACTCGAGTTTCACATACAAGGGGCGCCTCGTCGATGTGAAGCAAGTCGGGCGCGAGCTTGGGGTGCGCTACGTGCTGGAAGGCAGCGTTCGCAAAGCGGCAAACCGGGTGCGACAGCTCGTCGATACCTCCACCGGGGCACATCTTTGGGCAGACCGGTTTGATGGCGGGATCGGCGACATCTTCGATCTGCAGGACCAGGTGACCGAGAGTGTGGACGGGGCGATCGCGCCAGCGGTGGAAAAAGCCGAAATCGAGCGTGCCAAGCGCAAGCCGACCGAGAGTCTCGACGCCTATGCCCTCTATTTACGCGGTTTGGATAGGCTTTATCAGTTTGCAAGTCCGCAGGCGAACGACGAGGCATTGCGCCTGTTCAACAGCGCGATCGAGCTCGACTCGGATTTTGCGTCCGCCTACGGTCGTGCCGCCCATTGCTATGCTATTGCCAAAGTCAATGGCTGGATTTCAGTCACTGCGAACGAGATTGCCGAAGTGACGAGGCTCGCCCAACGGGCGGTTGAGTTGGGCAAGGATGACGCGATCGCGCTCGCCGCCAGCGGGTATGCATTAGCGTATGTCGTTCGCGATCTCGAGGCAGGGGCCGGCTTAATCGATCGTGCGCTTGTGCTCAATTCCAACCTGGCCGAGGCATGGAGTTTCGGCGGCTGGGTAAAAAATTGGCTCGGCGAGCCGGAAGCGGGGATCGAGCGCTTCGCGCGTGCCATGCGCCTGAGCCCACTTGATCCGTCGCTGTTAAGAATGCGAAGCGGGACCGCGCATGCACATTTCTTCCTCGGCCGCTATGACGAAGCGGCATCGTGGGCGGCAATGGCATTGCAGGACAGTCCGGGCTATCAACCTGGATTACGCATCGCCGCCGCGAGCAATGCAATGGCCGGACGGTCGGAGCAAGCACGCAAGCTAATGGCTCGGCTGCGGCAACTCAATCCCGCGCTACGTATTTCCAATCTCAAAGAGCTGCTGGCACCTTGGCGTGCCGAAGACTTTTCGCGATACGAAGAAGGTTTGCGGCGAGCCGGGTTGCCCGAATGACCCTCGCAGAAAGATGCTCGCCCGTTGGGACGAGATGATCCAAATAGGGGCGACTTCCGTTGTTGCAAGCAGATCGAACATCCAAACTGGGTGCATTGAAGTCTGCACATGACCCCGTTGAGGACATTCGGTAGCAAGCTACAGATCCGTGCGCTAACCTCGCCTTCGTGGTGGATTGTCATCTTGAGCGGGCGCCCAAGCGGTCGAGGCAAAGGCAGTGGCTTAGCCGCGTGCGCATGGGTGCTGAATTTAGGTTCAAAGGAGGCGTCAAACCGAGACTATCATTTTCGAACACGTGCAAGGGAGGGATTCATGATCGATATCCGCACTGCACCCTATGCCGCGCTGTTGCTCCGGCTTTGTCTCGCGGGGCTTTTCATTGCTCATCTTTACTGGAAGGTCGCGACAAGAGGCCTATCAGTTTGGTGGACCGCGCTGCAAACCGCGGGATACTCCGACTGGGCCCTGTACTATACCCTTAGTGCCGAGTTTGCTGGTGCCGTTCTGCTTCTCCTCGGCATCTACACCCGATACGTCAGCCTATATGCGCTGCCTTTGATGATCGGGGCGACGCAGTTCTGGGCCGTTCGCAAAGGATTCTACTTCACCGACGCTGGCTGGGAACTTCCGCTCGTCTGGTCCGTCATGCTCGTCGTGCAGGCGTTGCTGGGCGATGGGGCCTATGCTGTTCGCATGCCAACACTGCCATGGGATCGCGGCGCACAACAAGCGAGGGTCCAAACTTGACGATGCTGTCAGGCTCACCTCTTCAGGTGGCGCTTTTCGGCCTTCGGTCGGCAAGCTGAACACGTCGGCTTCACTGGCGTAGAGCCGTCGCAAATGCGAAGTGCCAAGGTCCGAGACTGGCCCATCGCGTCATTTCACTGAGTTGCGGATTTCAACCGCTGTTCGGGGTAAAGCGGACTCTGGCGAGCCGGCCGCCCGGCCGATTTATGGGTCACGGCCTAGTCTGGGGACTTCCTTTGCCGCGCATGCGGCCGCGGCGCGAGCCGCCGCCACCGCCATCCAGTCCCGCAGCAGGCCTCTGTCCTCCTTCGAAAAGAACGCGCGCCGCTTGAGATCCTCCAGAGTCTCGCCAGGATGGCATCGCTCGAAATCCTCGCGGATCAGCGACTCGAGGTGGGTCAGGTCCCTCTCGCTGATTGAATCGGGATGCTGGCGCGAGCTGGTCCTCATGGTTGCCTTATGCGCTCAGTCGTGGCCACTCGGATGCAGCACAACGGAAAGTGCGATCGTTGGTTCACGAACAGATCTACCGGATCTTGGAAGCCGCAACCTGGGGCAAGACGTCGGTGCACGGGCTCGGTTATAACTAAGGTGGTTGCAGCTACCTCCCGGGCGCGATGCCGAGAAAACTGAAGACATACCAAACCTCGCTGGGCTTCTTCGACCAGGCCATCGCAGCGCCATCGATGAAGGCGGCTCTGGAGGCGTGGGGCGCCGACAGCAACCTGTTCCACCAGGGTTTGGCGAAGGAAACGACGATCCCGAAATCGTCGCCGCGACGACGGCGAAGCCTGGCGTCCTGCTCAGGCGGCCCTCCGCCTTCAGCGCCTGGCGATAGGGCTGCACGGCGCGTTGCAGCGTCCGCCGGCTGACTGTCACGCCTTTCTCGGCCAACAGGTCCTGGCGCACCACGTCGGCATTGCCGCGATGCCGAACGAGCGTCTCGCGCAGCCAACCCTCAAGGCCGTCGAGACGCTTCGGCCGCTCAGGCGACTTGAACGCCTTCACCCCGCCCGCCACCACGTAGCCCTTCACCGTGTGATGGCCGCAGCCCAGCTGTCGCGCAATCCGCTTCAGACCCCACCCGCACGCCCTCAGGGGCAACATCTCCGCCACGTCATCCGGCGTCTTCATCACCTGCCCCCGTGGATCAATCCACGACGAGCCTTCAGTGATTCGTTCCTGCTTCATTCACTCTCTCCCCAGCTATCCGAGGAGGGGGCAATTCCTCGTGACGCTGAGGGGGCAGTTTTCCATGGCGCGCGACAGGGAGATCACGCCAGGGCGCTGCGGATCGCAGGACCGAGAAAATTCCACTGATGACACGGCGGTCGTTTACCCGGGGAACGCCACGCGGCTTGTTCGGCAGCATCGGCCTGATGGTGGTCCATTCATGATCCGCGAGTTCGTAGCGCATGGTTCGAGCCCCCAGTTATGAGAGGTTTGAATCACGGCAGCTCGGCCGGAAGCAACGCTCCTAGCCAATCCCCTGATAGGGCTTATCGGCAGAAGCTTATATCAACTGACCGACGAAGCCCGTTTCTCCTATGTAGCCCCTGAGACAGACGCAGCAGGTGAAACGCCGTTAACTTTTGCTGCGAGGAGGACATAGCCATGCTGCAGAAGCGAAGACGGATCAAGCATACCATGACCTTCGATGAGCGACTGGCCAAGTCGGCTGCGCAACTTAAAGAGCAAGCCCGGGGGATGCCGCCTGGTCGGGAGAAGGACGCTCTTATGAAACGAGCGCGCCAGACCGACGTCGCAGTTCATATCAACGAATGGCTCACGTCACCAGGTTTGCGCCCACCGCGATAAATGACTGATCGTCGGCTTTACACAGTCGGCAACGACGGGCAATTCGTGGCATGCCGGGTCTTTTCGTGCGAAAATGACGACGACTCGATTGTATGGGCAAAGCAGTTGATTGACGGAGCCCCCGCGAGCTTTGGAGTCTCGCTCGGTTCGTAATCAGGCTTGAGCCGAGGTATGGCTCGGACCCTCATTAAAGTAGCTTATCGTAATTCAATCGAACCGCTTCGTAGCATTCGCAGGCGCTTTCCCTCAGCCCCTCAACGTTGAGGATTTCGATGCGCCCTCGCGTGTACCTGATCATCCCGGCTTGTTGCAGCGTATGCGCGACCGGGCTGACGCTGGTTCTGTTCCTGCCCAGCATTTCCGCCAGAAATTCTTGGGTGAATGGCAGGGTGTCGCTTTCAGCTAGATCACGAGCCCGGAGCATCCAGCGGCAAAGCCGGGCTTGAGTGTCATGTGCGGCCATACATGCCGTCGACTGCTGAGCTTGTGCGAATACGGTCTGTTCATGCCGAACGAGCATGGCGATCAAAGCGCGGCTTTGAAATGCCGCGGTCTCTAATGCCTTGGCGTTACACTCCAAAGCGTTGCCAGGCAGCTGAATGATTGCGCGGTTCAGGGATATTTTCCCGTCGAGCGCGGCTCCCGCTCCGACAACGCCATCTCGGCCGACCATTGCGGCCTCGACTGACTGTCCCGTTGACAGGGGCACGACTAATGACACCACGCAGGTCAGCGGGAAGTATACGACAGGTACCGGATCGCCGGTATCAAACAAAATGCGCTGGTGCTCAAGTTTGACAGGCCGGAGGTGCGGCTTGAGGACTTCGAGGTCGGCAGCAGACAAGGCGCCGAGGATACGGTTTGATTCGATCATTGAAAGCTCTCGCGCAGTAAGGCGGGAGCATTTCAACTCTCAGTCACTGACGCCTAGTATCGTGGCCAGCAATGTCTCCTTCTTACGCTCATTCAGGCGGCACGTCTGTAGTGCGATGGACATAGCGCGGGCTGTTTCACTGACGGGGCGGGACCCCTACGCCTTTATGGGGCTATCCAAATGGCTTTTTGGAAACGAACTCAGGAACCATTGTGCGCCGCTTTACTTAGCATTCGTGGCCCCAAAGACCACCGAAGAGGTCAAATGGCCACAGTTTTAGTCGTTGAGGATGAAGTTCTAATCAGGGATCTTGTGGCGGGAGACCTCCAAGAGGCTGGGTTTACCGTGGTCGTCGCACAAAACGCTGATCATGCCATCGCCATTCTGGAAGCCCGCAAAGACATCCATTTGCTATTTACAGACATCGAAATGCCGGGTTCCATCAACGGGCTGAAGCTCGCCGCTGCTGTCCGGGACAGATGGCCTCCGGTGCATATCATCATAACTTCCGGGAAGTTGAGGCCACTTGAAATTCCGGCAAACGCGCTTTTCATCGCAAAACCTTACCTCGGAAAGAATGTTGTTGCCGCGATGAGAACCTTTGAAAATATGTCCCACTAGCTGCCGTGGTCTACTCTCCTGCCACTTGACGCATGGGTCTCTATCGCAGCGCATACTACCTTTGTCGCATCACGCGCTTGGTTTACGGGTACACGTCCTACCGACAGCAACCTCCTGCCACCTCCCGCCTGCGAGAATTGCACCCGCGAAATGATGCCGGTGGGAGCTTTGCGCGCAATTGGCGATCGGCAGGCTGTACAAGTGCCTTCCATGTCAGCGGATCGTCTCGGCACCTGTGCGGGACTAGGCCGGGCCCGCTGAGCCTCATAATTTCAGCAAACTGAACTGCAGGTTGTTCGGGCACGGCAGCGAGTTATCGCGAAGTCAGTCGGCTTGATCTTGCGCAAAACGTCGAACTCTGCGGTTCGAGTCGGAAAGATCGTCGTGATCCTTTGCGGACGTAGCACAACGCTCGCTCAGCTATAAAAGTCGCTGTTTATCTCCTTCCTCCGGATAGACGTCACGACCTGAGATCGTTCTGTAGGAACGCTAGTGGGCGTCGCGCTGGAACGGGAACGAATGCTCCTGCCGGGCATTGAATAGGTGAGACCGCCGCCGGCGCATGTCGCGGATAGCCAAAGGTCCTCAACGACCCGCTGTTCTCAATACAAGCGCTCGCGCAAGATAGCCAAAAGCGGCGGTCTCCGGCTTTTTTTCAGAAATCGTCTGCCCAGCCTTGATTGAGGTTCAGGGTAGCGCCGGGCGATACGGCCTGCCGGGGAGGGTTTTATCAGCGGAAGTTCCCGTTATGCGAAGCAACATCGACATTGACCGTGTACACAGCCGAGCCATCGTTCGAGAAATCGGCGACAGACTGCACTCGTATCTGAGACCAGAGCCGGAATTGCCAGCGCGCCTAAAGAGCCGCATCGCCCGGCTCCGCGACCTAGAGCAGCACTCGCCGTCAATCGTTCCCAATGCGGAGCATTGGAAAGTAAGCATCCGGCGTAGGCCACAGGCGGGTTAGTCGTCACTCAGCAGCGTCATCAGCTCGCAGATCACGCCGCCTGCGCAGCAATCGCTGTCCCGGCGTCCAATTCCAGGGCAGAAGCTCTTCGAGCCGATGAGCTGGGTGGTCGGCGATGCGGGCAAGGATATCGGTGAGCCAGGCCTGCGGATCGACGCCGTTCATTTTGGCCGTGACGATCAAGCTGTACATGGAAGCTGCGCGCCGTCCGCCACGATCAGAACCGCAGAACAACCAGGATTTTCGTCCGAGAGCTATACCTCTTAATCCTCGCTCGGCGGCATTGTTGGAGAGGCACACGCGGCCG
>NZ_JADPKL010000008.1:0-28564 GCF_023073935.1 Bradyrhizobium sp. 147
CGGCGGACGCGGCGGAGGCGGCAACGGTTCAGTGAGCGGCGGCTACGTTGGCGGCGGAGTCCCTCCACGTCCCTTCCCGATCTTCGAGGGCCTATGTCCCATCCAGCCTGACCGCTTGAATTACGAAGCGACATTCCCCGAATCCGCTTGGCGGCCTGACTTTTTTGCTCAGATAGCATTGGCCGAGTTCGGCAAAACTAATTGGCAAAGCATAGATGTCAGGGGTCC
The DNA here is from genome assembly GCF_023073935.1 of Bradyrhizobium sp. 147. Taxonomy (NCBI): domain Bacteria; kingdom Pseudomonadati; phylum Pseudomonadota; class Alphaproteobacteria; order Hyphomicrobiales; family Nitrobacteraceae; genus Bradyrhizobium; species Bradyrhizobium sp. 147. The sequence goes on from NZ_JADPKL010000008.1 coordinate 229, forward strand.
GCCGACCAATCACGCAGTCATTTTTGCGGAGATCGAGGAGCTTCTTGGGCCGGCGATGGATGATCGCGACGATTTGGCAAATGAAATCATTGACCAGGATGTCAGACTTGTCGGCTATTTTGCGCAGGTCCTCATGCTCTCGCCGTCCGCGCATCCAAATACGATCAAGATCATTGAGATGGCTGACCATGTCGGGCTGATGGTCGCCGTCTACTATAAGCTCAAGTTCAATCGTGGGCGGCCGCAACAGGTGTGTCCAGCGCTTTTTCCAATGATTGCCTCTCCCTGGCACGCCTCCTATCCAAGCGGACATTCGCTTGAGGGCCACCTGATGGCGTTGTCGCTGGGAGAGATTATGCCCGGCGCTAAGAGCGCACTGATGGCACTGGCCGCGCGCATCGGAAGGAATCGCGAGGTCGCCGGCGTCCACTATCCAAGCGACACCGCAGCCGGGAAGGAAATTGCTGAATCCGTGTTTCCGTACCTCAAGGAATGCACCACTTTTAGCGCGGTCCTCGATGCGGCAAAAAGAGAGCACTGAGCGTAGTACAAGGTCGCGCAGCCGAATTTGCATCGTTGACTGTGCGACGAAGCACCACGCGACGAACAGAATTTGAAATTTGACTTATCGATTTCAGCCTCGAGGGGATTGCCATGGGCGAGTTGGAGGAAGTTTCCGTAATTGACAGGACGCGGATTCCGCTGGACCTGGGCTTTGAGGAGCCGGAGCTGGAGACGACAACCGAGGCGCTGCATCCCAATTTTACGATGCAGCAACAGTGTCACAACTACTGGTGCTGGGCAGCCGTCGCTTCCAGCGTCTCGGGTTTTTACGACGAGGCGAGTCCTTTCACGCAGTGCCTCATCGCCAATCTCGTGCTTGACCGGCAAGATTGCTGCGATTTCGCTTGCGGCGTTCCGAACTTGCAATTCGATGTGCCGCACACGCTTGGGTCACCACTCAACCAAGTCTGTTGCCTCGGTAAATTGGCCCTCGACCACCGCGCTACACGAATGGAGGTGCTGCAGGAGATCAACGCAGGCCGGCCACTTTGTGTTCGTACTGTCTGGTCTCGTGGAGCGGGAGGAGGAGGAGGAGGAGCGCATTTCCTCGCGATAGTTGGATATCTGCCGGACACTGACAGTTTGATCCTTGAGGATCCCTTTTACGGCCCGACACCCGAGATCAATTATGACCGATTTTGCACACTGTATCAGGACGCGCGCGGTGTTTGGACGGATTCCTACTTCACGAAGGCTCCCGATTAGCAAATCGCCTCTACGGAAGGAGAGAACGAGATGCCAATTCATCCCAGCGATCCTCCGGCGGCTGCCGTCGAAGCCGTAAGGCGAGCAGTGGCCAACCGCGCCGGCAAATCGAAATTTCCGCGGTCCAACCTTTCCGTTGCAAACCCCAACGCGGTCTCCATTTCCATGCCGCATCGGATCGCCCATCTGCCGCTTGGCAATATCCATCGCGCAGCCAACCTCAGAACGGCCGCGGTACTAGGTAACTGGAGATTTCTTGTTCATGAGACGAAGCGGCGCATCGTCGCCGACAATGATGGACGAGAGGAGCCCGTGCCAATTGCCGCTGCCACAATGGTCACGTCGGCAGCGGGGACGTACGAACTGGGTGAGCTGAACGAAGGGTCGTTCGTGGCAGCGACGGAGGAAGGGATTCGCCGTGCCGAGAAACTCCCCGAGGTTCAGAAGGGACGCTTCGAGGCTCTATTGCTCATCGTGCCGGCGGTTTACGTAGTAGCGCTCTGGCTGCAAGATCGCGATGGCGATGCGGACCTACTGCTGACGATGCCGCCCTCGAACCCGGCGTTGGTGCCGTACCGGCCAATGACGTCGCCCGCATTCCTCGACATCTTGCACAAGCTTGCTCAGAAGGTCCCTTCCGATGACGTTACGAGAGGGTGACCGCGGTCGGTCCCCTCTTTTCGGGTGCCATGATCGAAATACCGAGAGTGCCGGCGCAACGGGCCCGTTGCCTCAAATATGCTAGCCTTCATTGGACGACTCCAGGAGTCGACGCGATGAAGTGGGCAGCTTCCCCCGATATCGTGGAGGAGGTCACGAGAACGAACCAATTGATCCTCTCTCTCTCGCCAGTGTTGAAGAGCCCAGCGTATTCGGGGCTGTATCCGTAAGCTCGCAGGTCCCGATTGCAACCATGGTGAAGGTGTACAAAGGCGATACGTATATCTTTGCCGTCGCGATGCAGAACTCTCCGTCGACAGCGCGGATTGCGGTCAATGACGTTCACCAGACCACCGCTCGCGTCGTCGGCGAGGATCGTAGAAGGCATCGCCTGGGCGAGAGCCGACTACATGCTTCTGCGCTCTGCGGATAATTACTTGTTGCCCGGCGCCCTTTCGAGATCGGTCGATCTAATGGACGATCATCCTTCTGTCGCGTTCATCTTCGGAGGCGCGATTGTTTTTGACCACAACCCGCGTTCTGTCCGGACTTGATTTCATTGCACTTAGCGGCGCAAGAAACATTGTGCTGTCATCAACTGTGGTGGTTCGCACCAGCCTACAGAACAGATTGGGCGGCTATTTGGCCGACTTACCCTACGCCTCTGGTATGGAAATGTGGTTACGGCCCGCCGCACACGGCGACGTCGGGGTCATCGCCGCTGACCAAGCCGTCTATCGTGCGCACGCGGGCAATATGTCAAGTGAGCCTTCGCGGGAGCAAGATCTGCTGCAACGCAAGCCCGCGATTGAACATTTCCTGAATAATAGCGCGGCGAGGCTCACAAACGCTGATCATCTTCGCGCCCGGTTGCACCACGTATTGGCACTTGAGGCGGTCGGCCGCGCCAGCGCTGCCTTCAGCGAAAGAGCGATGGAAAGCTCGGCAGACCTTTCAAGACTTGCGGTGAGTTTTGATCCGAATGTTCAACGAACCCGTCGTTGGTGGTGGCTCGCCTGCAAGCGGGTTCTCGGGTTGCGAGGATGGCAGCGGGTCCGGCCTGCAGTTGAATGGCTCATATCTATCTCGCGGAACGCGCGCCGCTGAGAGGCTGCCAGAGCGACTGGGGCGTTACCCGCTTCTGGCCAATCAAAGATGTGACGCGCCATCTGGTGAAGGCCCGCTCGTTGGACATAGCGGGCTAGATTGCTCACCCTGAGTTCCCTGCGCCCGTGAAAGGCAGCCCTTCGCCATTGAGACCGGATGACGGGTGCGCTTTATCTTGGAACGAAATTTAATTGATTTAATTGGGTTAATGTGATTTAATTCCGCCATTGGGAGACAACGCCATGCCAGACCAGGACGATGACCGACGCGACTTCCTAAAGACCTGCGGAAAGTTCGCCGCCGTGACGCCTCCGGCCATGACGCTCCTGCTGTCGACGTCCCTCACGTCGGATGCCATTGCAAGGTCTGGCGCCGGACCGGCCGGCCCTCGTGGCAACAATGGCTATGGCAACGGCGCCCGACGGCAGCCCCAACGGCAAGGACGATAGCAATTTTTGAGCCGGCGCACACTCGCCGGAAGGAGACACAATGCAGTCCAGGCGCCGCGACGTTGATTGGCACTTCGCCTCTTTCATCGTTTCGCTAATCTGGCTTGCGATCGTTGCTGCCGGGCTTCTCGCTGTGCTTTTCCGAGGGCACTCCTGAATTCCGGACCTCCGCAGCCTAAACGATCTTGCAGCGGCGAGTTTAGCTGTTGTGTGCGGTTTGGTAATCCCTCATGCTGCGCTAAGGCGGCGGAGGAGTCGCCGTGTAAAACGCTGATCCTCGTTGTCGGGTCGAACCCACCCAGAAGTAGTGAACGAAGCACTTACCGGTGCTGGGACCGCCGCTGCAATCATCTGACTGGCCCACCTGAAACATGCCCACGCATGGTAACGATCTCTGTTTTTAGGGGTAGTGCGGAAATTGGCGGCGCCCAGCCAAACCGACGCGAATGACCCTAAGCTGACTCACGCTGCGCAAGGCTAGGAGCCAGGGATGGCCCTGACGGCAGTGCAGGATGTTTCTGCTTTCCGTGGAGCCATCTGAACTGAAACGTTCGCCCCAACCCGGAGCCGACTTTTGCTTCAGCGCCAACCCGCTGCTATCGCCACGCTGCTGCAATATGCCGAGGTCTCACCCGACCGCCAGCCAACAAGGCGTCCGGCTTCCTTGCATTCCTCGTAGCTCCTGTAGTTGCCGATGTTGCGGCACGTTGCCGAGTACACGCCGCCCGAAACGTTGCAGCCAACCCAGGGCTTGTCGCCCGATTTGAAGCTCGATTGGCAGCCGCCGACGCAGTTGTTGGTGGTAGCGGCGAGCTTAGCAAGCTTGGCGGCATCCGAATTCGGCGCGGCTGTTGCCGAGGCAGGAGAGATGGAGGCGGACCTGCTGCTGCGGGCGACCACACGATGCGCAGGCTTAGACCGCATTATCTGCTTGGGCGCTTCGACGGTGACGATTGGAAGATGAATGTCGGCTCCGGGCGGCGTCGGTTGCGACATGGCCGTGCCGCCAAAGGCGCACAGCATCAGCGTGATTGACGAGACGGCGAAAGCGGGCCGCGCAACCCTGTGCAGCGACAACCTCATCACTACGTCCTCCTCGAAGCGGGACGGTCAATTCCGTCCCCGCGTGACGATACCATCTTCGCATTGAAGCTGAAGCATTATATTTGCACAACCGACCTTCATTCGGATGTCCGGTTGTGGCCCAACTCGGACGTCTGGTGAGCTGCCGGAATGGGCCGGTGCCAGAGGCAGAGCGGACCGCATCCGCGGCCTGAGCGCAGCGCGGATGATGAGCACGCGCTCTGGCTTAGACGCAATCCCAAAACCGCCTATCTGCGCCTGACGCGCGACCGAGTTATTGCCGCCCCCATGATTATGGGTGTCACGCCGTCCGTGCTGCGGTTAGACTTGCCTCGCGCCGCGGGGGACACGCGGGTCGCGGGACGATAAACATGAGCAAACAGGGCGAGACGGGTGAGGCCATCACCATCCTCCTCGTCGAGGACGACGCGCCGACCTGCTGGCGGCTCCACGACGCGCTGGTCAAGGCCGGCTACGAGGTGCGCAGTGCCGGCACGCTCGGAGAAGCTCGCTCCGCGTTCGGGATGGCGGCGCCTCGGGTGCTGCTGACCGACCTCAGGCTTCCCGACGGCCACGGCATCGAGCTGATTCGCGAAACCCGGCAGCGCTTTCCCGACAGCGAGATCATGGTGATCTCCGCGCTCGGCGACGAGGAAAGCGTGATCTCGGCGATCACCGTCGGTGCCACCGGCTATCTGCTTAAGGATGCCTTTCCGACCGACATCGCCACCACCGTGCGCGATCTGGTCGCCGGCCATTCGCCGATCTCGGCCTCGATCGCCCGTTTCATCGTCCGGCGTACGCAGAGTTCGGCGGAGCCCTCGCCCGGCCCCCTGCTCAACACGGCTAAGCTGACCCCGCGGGAGATCGACATCCTCTGGGGCATTGCCAAAGGCTTCAGCTACGCCGAGATCGCGAGCCATCTCGGCCTGTCCAGGCAGACCGTGCCGGGCCACATCAAGAACATCTATCGCAAGCTCGAGGTGCACACCCGCAGCGAGGCGGTGTTCGAAGCCGTGCAGCAGGGCTTGATTAAGCTGTGAGCGAGATCGCGGCGAAGACGCTCACGCGGCCGCGGCGCCGGCTGATTGCGTCGCGCCTCGTGCCCTATCTGCTGCTCCAGGCCCTGATCGTCATCGTCACCATCCTTGGGCTCCGGCTGCTGCAACCCAGCGATCCCGAAGACTTCGCCGTGAACGATTTCTCGGCGCGCGAGGATGGCACGATGCGGGCGGTGACGCTGCCGCATTTCACCGCATCGCGCTATTCGCTGGCCGACCCACCGCTCTACACCGCCACCTTCACATTCCGGCGGAGCGATGTGGGATCAGGATGGTCGGTGTATCTGCCGCGGTTCAGCAACGCGGTGGAGGTCGCCGTCAACGGCGTCGTGGTGCTGGATTCCCGGCGTGACGCCAATGCCAACCGGCCGGACCGCAACACGCCGCAGATCGCGGCGATTCCGTCCGCGCTGCTGCGCGAGGGCGCCAACGACATCACGGTGCGGCTGTTCGTATGGGGGCCGCTGAAGGGCTTTCTCGACACCGTCTATGTCGGACCGGACGCCGCCTTGCGTCCAGCCTACGAGACGCGCGCGTTGCTGTTCGTCACGCTGCCGGTCGTGTTCTCCGCCTGGCAATCGATTCTCGCGGTCATCCTTGCGATCATGTGGTTGATGCGGCGCCACGAGCCGGTTTACGGCGTGCTGGCGGTGGCGATGGTGCTCGGCGTGGTGCAGGCATTCGTGCCCCCACCGGTGCCGCCGGCCACCACGTCGCGGCTCGCCGCCGTGCTATTGGCATCCGCACCGATGGAGAGCGCGCTGATCGTCGTGTTCGGCATGCTGTTCTTCGGCTGGCGCTGGCCGCGCTACGGCACGCTGCTGTTCGTGCCGGGCCTCATCGTGTTCGTGGTCGGGCTGATCGGGGGCCCGCCGCTGCCGCGCATACTCTTTCTGGTGCTCGGCATTCCCACGGTCGGGCTTTGCCTGTTCCTGATGGCGTGCGTGACCGCAGCCGCAGTGGTCCGGCGCCAGGACGCGGCAAGCTTCACGATTGGCTGCGCCGTGACCATCGTGCTGGTCTGCTGGGTCCAGGACATGCTCACGGTGCTCGAGATCGTGAGCAACGATCGCATCTTCGTCTCGCGCCTGTCCTACTCGGCGATGCTGGTTGCGATCGGCGCCGGGCTGACCTGGCGCTTTGCCCGCGCGCTGAACCAGGTCGACAGCTTTGCCGGCCAGCTCGTCGCACGGGTGGGCGAGGCCGAGGAGCGGCTGAAGGCGAGCTTTGCCCGCGAGGAGGCGCGCGCCCGCGCCGCCGCGCTCGCCAACGAGCGCACGCGGCTGATGCGGGACCTGCATGATGGCCTCGGCGGCCAGCTCGTCAGCATCGTCGCGCTCTCCGAGCGCGGCCACGAGGGCGCGACCATCACGGAGGCCGCTCGCGCAGCACTGAAAGATCTGCGTCTCGTCATCGATTCCATGGACGACATCGGCGGCGACCTGATGCTCGCGCTCGGCTCCTGGCGCGAGCGCGCGACGGCGCAATTGCGCCCGCACGACATCGCGCTCGACTGGCGCGTGGCAACGCCGCAGGGGCTGCCGCTGCATCCCGAACTGCGGCCATGGCACGTCATCCAGATCGTGCGCATCCTCGACGAGGCCGTGACCAACGCCGTCAAGCACGCAGAGGCGCGCCACATCGCGGTCAGCATCGAGACGCTCGACGACGGTCACGGGCCGTATGGCGTGATCAGCGTGACGGACGACGGCAAGGGTTTTGCGCGGGCCGACAATTGTGCGAGCGGCGGCCAGACCGCGCGGGGCTTGCGCAACATGCGGAGCCGCGCCGCACGCTGCGGCGCGGTGCTCGATCTGAGCTCGGACGCCTCAGGCACATGCGTGCGGCTGCAATTGCCGCAGCGCTTTCCCGACAGCGACGCGGCTGCGGGCTGAAAGGCCCCCTCACCGAACGTGTGGGGCGCACGGAGAGAGGGGACGGGCCGGGTGATTGGCTCTGCAGAGGACGGGGGTGTTCGTCCGCAGGGCTGTCGGCCCGAAGCAATGCAATCAAATCAACCGAATTGACGATCAGCGCACCCCAACGCGATTGACCGGGCCGCCGCGGTTCATCGGCGTTCCTGCGCGCACGCCGACACCGGGCGCGCCGACGCCGGGTGTCGCGGCCGCGGCCCGCGCAACCGGAGCTCCCGGCGCAACCACCACTGCCGCAGTCGGCCGCACCACGCAGCCCTTGGGCACGCCGACCGTCTTGCAATAGACCACGGCCTGTGCCGGGCTCGTGCCCAGCGACACCATCGCCGCACCCGCCAGCGCCATGATCGTCAGCCCGGCGCTCAGCGCTCCCGCTCTTTTCGACATCTTGCTCTCCCGCTCCCGTTCGGCGTCCCGGCGCAATCACCGGGTTTCGCAACCGACGTGCAGCTCAATGGCAAAAGAGCGCGCGTGGATACATGCCATGAAGATGGGGGTGCGGCGGCCGGAAGGGCGTACCCGGTGCCATGAACATGGCATGGACCTGCGCCCGGCTGTCGCGAGATCGTCCGGCCCGCTTGATCCCAGGCGGGACCAACGACAATCCCAAAGAGGTGCTTTATGAAGATTTCGGTTCTTGCCGCGCTGCTGCTCGCCGCCACCGCCGTGTCCGCCGCTGCGCAATCCGGTCCGACGCCGCAGGAGCAAATGGCCTGCCGCGGCGATGCCAGCAAATTCTGCGCCGAACATATCGGCAAGCCGCCGCAGATGAATGCCTGCCTGCGCCAGAACAAGACCAAGCTCTCCGACTCCTGCCGCAAGGTCGTGGAATCTCACGGCGGCTGAGCCGGCCCTCAAGTCCGGGAGCGCTCCAGCAGAGCGAACCCGGACCCGGTTTCGCGGATCATGTTTTAGTCGTCATCAGGCCCGAACAGCCTGATCTGCGGGAAGCCGCTGCGCGAACGGCCGGCATAGTCGCGCGCATCGGAATCTTCGCGGATATTGCGCGCGACGTCGTCCCAATCGGTGCGGTCGCGCAGGCCGCGCGGCTCGCGGGACTCGTAATAGTGGCGGCGCTCGGCCCAGCGTTCACGCCGCTCCATTCGGCGCCGTTCGGAGGCGGCGCGCTTCACGTCGGAATCCCGGGCCTTGGCATAGGCATTGTCCGGCGAGGCGGCCGGCTCTGTCGACGCCTGCTGCTCCGCAGGCTTGGGCGCGGCTGGTGCCGGCTTGGACTGTTCCTTGGGCGGCTCGACCGCGGCCGCTTGCGAAGGTCGCGGTGCCGGCGGTGCAGCGTTCGCTTGAGTGGTTTGCGTGTCGGGCTTGGCGGGTTCGGGCTTTGCTTCGGCCGGCGCGGCAATGATCGCGCCAAAAGCTTGCGAACCGGTGAGATAATTCACGCGCTCGGACGGTGCGTTGGTTGCTGCCGGCGCGCTGCCAGCTTCGGCGCGCTGCGCCATCTTGCTGGTATCCGGCCCCTGCTTGGGCGCGACCGGATTCATGATGTTGCCGGCGACGATGCCGCCGCCAAGGCCTATGGCGATGGCCGCGACTATGGTTCCGGCACCGACGAAATAGGCTGTCGAGGCGCGCATTGATCCACTCCCTCTTTGGGGCGAGCAACGCACGTTGATTGCCAGATGTTCCTGATCCGGAAGCAGTTCCCAAAGGAACTGACGTCAGATCTGCTGCGCGACCTTCTCCAGCCCGATGATGCGGGCGAGCTTGCGCACTTCCTCTTTCTGATCGTCACGCAGCTGGAACAGCAGCGGCATCGCGGCCGACTTCAACTGCTGGACCTCGTCGCAATTCGGATCGATCGGCACGCCCGGCGCATTCGGATTGGAGAGCTTGTTCGCCGAGATCTTGCGGACGACATTGCGGAGCGCCGTCTCGACCGAGGGCCAATAATATTCCTGCGACGAGGACAATTTCAGGCGATCCCTGATGCCCGCGATCTGTGCGTCGGACAGCAGCGAATAGGATTTCTGCGGCTGCGGCTTGGCCACGACTTTCGGCTTGGCGGGGACTTCGACGGCGGGAATCTCCGCTGCGGCGGGCGCCTGGCGCGCACTTGCCTTCGGCATCGGAAAATCGGAAGGCGTAGCGGCGGCAAAGGCCTGGCGCAGCGGCTCGGTCAGCACCGGAGCCTGGGCGAGCTTATCGGCGGCGACCTGCACCGGCTCGATCGCGGCCGAGGCCAGCGCCAGCGTTGGAACCAGACGGTCGGCCTTGGCGGCGCGGTTGGCCGCGAGCGGCTTGGCCGGAGGCGTCTGCGAGATCATCTCGGCGCTGACGCTAGGCACGCTGTCGCGCCCGAGAATGGCGGTGGTGGCAGCCCCGAGGACCAGGAAACAGGTCAGGACGACGATGGTGATGGCCTTGGACAAACGTCCCTCCGCGCCCGGCTTCAAGTCCACGTGATCAGTGCCCGGAAACTGGGCGATAATTAAGGCTCAACCGTGCCATTGCGGCGGCAATCGCGCGGACTACGGCGACATCGCCAGGGAAGCTCAAGAGAATCAGGCAGCTCGCGCCAGATCGTAGGCGTCCTGGATGTCGGCCACGATCTCGGAGGCCTCCCAGACCGCGCGCGGCTCAACCGATTGCAGCGTCACGGTCCAGTTGCCGCCCCGGCGGGTGCGGGGGACGCTGACGATGTCGAAGCGGACGTTGCGGCACAACGGGTGGCGAGCCAGCGCGTGGGCCACGCGAACGCGGATTTCGTCCAGCGTCGCGGCTGTCTTGCCGTTGAGATAGTTGAAGTCCATCGCCTGTCCCTTTCGGTCCTGATTGGCGGCCGTGAGCGGATTCTTGGCGGGCGATGGTTAATCTGCCGTTAAGTGAGCGGGACGGAAGAGCGCGGGATTAACCGTGATCGGGAGCCGGCGCCTCTCTATTTCTCCGGATTTGTACGGGGACTACCGCCCGCCGGCCTCCCGATATTCCGCGCGCGTCTGCGCAACGAGATCGCCCACCGCCACCACGTCGGTCACGCCCGACGTCGAGTGCCCACCACTCCAGATGTCGCGCCAGCGTTTTGGCCGGTTCTCGCGCGCGGCGACGTCGATGTCCTTGGCGATGTCGATCGCGCCGTGCGCCGGCAGGTCGTCGGGATCGAGACCTGCGGCCACGATCGACGGCCTCAGCATGCTGGTCTGCAGTCCCGTGAATGCGGTGGTGAGCAGGACGTCGTCGGCGCTGCTCTCGACCAGCATCCGCTTGTGGCGGTCATCCGCCATGCTCTCGCGCGTCGCGATGAACTTCGTGCCCATGTAGGCGAGATCGCAGCCGAGCACTTCGGCGGCATGCAGCGCGCGGCCGTCGCTGACGCCGCCCGCAAGCACGATGATGCCGTCGTAGAATGCGCGCACCGCGCGGACAAAGGCGAACGGGTTGAGCCAGCCGGTCTGCCGCCGGCGCCTGCCGTGAGCAGCACCAGCCCGTCCACACCGGCTTCCGCTGCACGCTCGGCGTGGCGGATCGCGGCGACATCCGCCAACACCAATGCGCCGGCGTCATGCAGCGGCTTTGCGACCTGTGCGGGCGAGCCGACCGAGGTGATCACGATCTCCGGCCTGTGCCGCAGCAGTACGGCGATATCCTGCTCCAGCCGCGCGTTGGAACGGTGCACGATCAGATTCGGGCAAAGCGGCGCCGCCTTGCGCCCGGTTTGCTCTTCGTGCTGCCGTAACCTGGTTTCGATCGCGGTGAGCCATTCGTCGAGCTGTTCCGGGCTACGGCAATTCGCGCTGGGAAAGCTGCCGATCACGCCGTTGCGGCAGGCCGCGACCATCAGCTCGACCCCCGACACCAGGAACATCGGCGCCGCGATCAGCGGCAGAGCGAGACGATCGCGGAAACGTTGCAGTCGATCCGACGGCATGCATGCCTCCCTGCGCGGGCTTTGTCGTTCCATCCCGCATTCGCTGTGCTAGCGTCATCAGCAACATTGGCACGTCACAAAGCAACGAGGAAACAGGAAACATATGTCCGATCCGCTCCACGCATCGTCCCCGGCTTGTGCGCAGACCCTACGGGCACTGTCGCGCTATCCCGACCGCACCGCCTTCGCCTGGCCTGAGGGATCGCTGAGCTATCAGGGCACCATCGACCTGATCGGACGCATGCAGGCCGTGTTCATGCGGCTTGGATTGCAGCCCGGCGCGCGCGTCGCCTTCCTCACCGCCAACCGCGCCGACAGCTGGTGCGCGGGCGTTGCTGCGCAATTGGCGCAGCTCTGCATCACCTGGCTGCATCCTCTGGGATCGCTGGACGACCAGCTGTTTCAGCTCGAGGATTCCGAGGCCGAGATGCTGGTGGTCGATGCGGCCGCCTTCCGCAATCGCGGCGGCGAACTCGCCGCGAAGGCCGGCCGGCTCAAAGCGGTCTTCACCATGGGACCCGCGGACTACGGCGTCGACCTCTTGCAGGCGATCGAGATCGAGGGCCACGCCAGCGCGCTGTGCCTCGCCCGGCCCGACGATCTCGCCACGCTGAACTACACCGGCGGCACGACCGGTAAATCCAAGGGTGCGCTGCGCTATCACCGCGAGAACGCCGGAGCTGCCGGCGCGATCCTCGCCGACTTCGAGATCCCCGACGCCGCGCGCTATCTCACGGTCGCGCCGATCAGCCATGTCGCGGGCACGAAGGTGCTGCCGACCTTGATGCGCGGTGGCACCGTGCACATGCTCAAGAGTTTCGATCCCGAGGCCGTGCTGGCGACGATTGCGCGCGAGCGCATCAACTTCACGCTGCTCGTGCCGACCATGATCTATGTGCTGCTCGATCATCCCGCGCTCGGCAGGACCGATCTGTCTTCGCTCGAGCTGGTGCTTTATGGCGCCTCCGCGATGTCGCCGAGCCGGCTGGTCGAGGGCATCGAGCGCATCGGGCCGGTGTTCTCGCAGCTTTACGGGCAGACCGAATGCTATCCCGTCTCGGTGCTGCGCAAGGCGGATCACGATCCCAAGACACCGGAGCTGTTCCTGTCCTGTGGCTTCCCGATCGCGGCCTGCGAGGTCAAGATCCTCGACGACAACGACCAGGAGGTGAAGACGGGCGAGCCGGGCGAGATCTGCGTGCGCGCGCCGCACGTGATGGCGGAGTACTGGAAGCGGCCGGACATCACCGCCGAGACGCTGAAGAACGGCTGGGTCCACACCGGCGACATCGCGCGCATGGACGAGCGCGGCTACATGTTCATCCTCGACCGCAAGAAGGACATGATCGTCTCCGGCGGCTTCAACATCTTCCCGCGCGAGGTCGAAGACGTGCTGTCGCAGCATGCCGACGTCGCCATGGTTGCGGTCGTCGGCATTCCCGACGAGAAATGGGGCGAGGCCGTCACCGCCATCGTCGTGCCGCGCGAGGGTGCAAGGCCCGATCCGGACGAGCTGATCAACCTGGTGAAGACGCGCAAGGGCTCGGCGCACGCGCCCAAGCAGATCCAGTTCGTCAAGCAGCTGCCGATGACCGGCGTCGGCAAGGTCGACAAGAAGGTGCTGCGCGCCGGCTTCTGGAGCGGGCGCGACCGGTTGGTGGGGTGAGATGCGACGCACCGGCCCCGCCTTCGCGGAGCATGACAGCGGAGCTGAGGCGCGGGCTTGCCCCCTCACCGCTTGTCGATCACCAGGCTCTGCACCGCCCGGCCGAAATAGCCTTGCCGGTCCGCCAGCCGCGACATTGCCAACCCCGCGCCTCCTGGGCCGATCCAGGACTCGCCATCGAGCAGGATCCACTCGCCCACCGGCTGCCGCGACAAGCTCACGGTGAGATCGGCGTTGATGTAGGTCCAGGCGCGGAAGTCGAGCGTCGAGGCGGTGCCGTTGGAGAAGTCGGCGGCGACCACGGCTCGCATCGCCTGTGAGACTTCCTCGCCCGCGATCAGGGGATGATCGACACGAAACCAGATCGCGCCGGCGCCGGCCTGGCCGAACCGGCCGCGTGCCGCACGCATGGAGACCGCTCGCACGAACGGGCTGGTGGCGGCATGACCGTCCTCGACTAGGGAGTCCTCCGGCGATGGCAACGTGACCGGCAGCTCCTTGACGTCATCGGGCAGGCTCAGGGTCTGTCGCCTGATCTTGAGCACGGTGGCGCCGACAACCTGCACGCCGTCGGCGAGCAGCTTGATCCCGCAGAGCTGGATCTTGCGGCCCTCGCGCAAAACTTCGGTCGCAATCGTGAGCGGCGCGACCGGCACCGGACGCATCAGATCGATCGTGACGCGCGCGATGTCCATCGGAACAGGCGTCGGAATGCGCTCGGCCGCCCACGTCACCAGCGATGCCGGCGCCGAGCCGTGCTGCATGCGACGGTCCCAGGGTCCGGCGGCGTCCGGGCTGGTGACGACGCTGTTGCCGTCGACGCGGTAGATGGGAGGCATGCTGCACTCGAGCTCGGCGCGATTACAACGGCGGATCGATCGCTTCGTCGTATTCCTTCTTGAAGCGCGCGATCATTTCGGCGGCGGGCACGATGCCCTCGACGCTGCCGATGCCCTGGCCCGAGCCCCAGATCTCCTTCCAGGCCTTCGGCTTGGCGCGTTCGCCGGAGGCGTCGGTGCCGAAGTTCATCTTGGAGGGATCGGAGGTCGGCAGGCTGTCCGGATCCATTCCGGCGGCGAGGATCGAGGGTTTCAGATAATTGCCGTGCACCCCGGTGAACAGGTTGGAATAGACGATGTCGTCGGCGCTCGAGCCGGCGATCATCTCCTTGTACTTGTCGACGGCGTTGGCTTCCTTGGTCGCAATAAAGGCCGAGCCGATATAGGCGAAATCTGCACCGAGGATGCGCGCGGCGCGGATCGCCTTGCCGTTGCCGATCGCGCCCGACAGCGCGATCGGCCCGTCGAACCACTTTCGCGTCTCGGCGACGAAAGCCAGCGGCGAGATGGTGCCGGCATGGCCGCCGGCGCCGGCCGCGACCAGGATGAGGCCGTCGGCGCCCTTCTCGATCGCCTTGTGCGCGAATTTCTGGTTGATCACGTCGTGGAAGACGATGCCGCCCCAGCCGTGCACGGCCTGGTTCAGCTCCTCGCGCGCGCCGAGCGAGGAGATAATCATCGGCACCTTGTACTTGGCGCAGAGCTGCATGTCGTGATCGAGCCGGTTGTTCGACTTGTGCACGATCTGGTTAACTGCGAACGGCGCCGACGGCTTGTCGGGATGCGCGCGGTCATAGGCCGCGAGTTCCTCGGTGATCCGCGCCAGCCATTCATCGAGCAATTCCGGCGGCCGCGCGTTCAGCGCCGGAAACGAGCCGACCACACCCGCCTTGCACTGCGCGATCACGAGATCGGGCACCGAGATGATGAACAGCGGCGAACCGATCACCGGGATCGACAGGCGCCCCTTGAACAAGGCAGGCATGGACATTGCGGAACGGTCCTCTCTTGGCGGTCACACGGTTGGGATTATACCAACAAGGCAATCTTTCCACTGTCAAGTATTGCGTTTTGGCGCCGTGGCGAATGCCATTACCGCAATTCCAAGGCGCGGAATTCGCGCCTAAGTCAGTGCGAGCGCCGCGGAGCTTCGTCGCAAAGGCTCCTCAAAATGCAGGCGAGAGCTGCGGATGGCCGACAGCTACGAAATCAAATCCGGATTGATCAGCCGCTCGAACGAGAACATCTCGTCCCATTTCTCCTGCGTCAGCAGCCTGCGCTCGATCACCACGATCTGGTGCAGCGACTTGCCGCTCTTGTAGCCCTCGCGTGCGATCTCGGCGCATTGCTTGTAGCCGAGCAGGGGCTTCAGCACCGTGACGATACCGAGCGAGTTCAGCACCATGTTGCGGGTGTGCTCCTCGTTGGCAGTGATGCCGACGACGCAATTTTCGCGCAGGCTGTTGACCGCGCGCTCCATGGTGCGGATCGAGAAGAACAGCGCAAACGAGATCACCGGCTCCATCACGTTGAGCTGGAGCTGGCCGGCGCTTGCGGCCAGCGTCACGGTGGTGTCGAGACCGATGACCAGGAAGCTGGTCTGGTTGACCACCTCGGGGATGACGGGATTGACCTTGCCAGGCATGATCGAAGAGCCCGGCTGAAGCTGCGGCAGGTTGATCTCGTTGAAGCCCGCGCGCGGACCGGAGGCGAGCAGGCGGATGTCGTTGCAGATCTTCGTCAGCTTGCTGGCGGTGCGCTTGAGGACGCCCGAGAGCTGCACATAGGCGCCGGTGTCGGAGGTCGCCTCGACGAGATCGCCGGCGAGAACAAACTCGACGCCGGTCAGCGCGCTCAGGTGCCGGACCGCGAGCTTGGGATAGCCGACGGCGGCGGTGACGGAGGTGCCGATCGCAGTGGCGCCGAGATTGATCTCGCGCAGCAGCGCACGGGCCTCGGAGATGCGATCGACCTCCTCGCCGATCGTGGTGCCCCATCCCCGGAATTCGGCCCCCAGCGACATCGGCACCGCGTCCTGAAGATGCGTGCGGCCCATTTTCAGCACACGGTCGAATTCGCGGCCCTTGGCGAAGAAAGCTTCCTGGAGCTGGCGCAACGCCGTCATGTAGCTCTCGAGCCGCAGGATCAGCGCCAGGCGAAAGGCGGTCGGATAGGTGTCGTTGGTGGACTGGCCGTAATTGACGTGATCGTTGGGGCTGACGTGCTGGTAATCGCCCTTCGCAAAGCCAAGTGATTCCAGCGCGAGGTTGGCGATCACCTCATTGGCGTTCATGTTGGTCGATGTGCCAGCACCGCCCTGGATGAAGTCGGTGACGAACTGGTCCATCATGTCGCCGGCAATCACGCGGTCGCAGCCCAGGATGATCGCGTCCGCAACCTTGGCGTCGATCGCGCCGAGATCGCGATTGGCCATGGCGGCCGCCTTCTTCACGTAACCAAGCGCCTTCACGAAGTAAGGCTCCTGGTTCATCGGAATGCCGGTGATGTGGAAGTTCTCCTTCCCGCGGATGGTCTGGACGCCGTAATAAATGTCGTCGGCGATGTCACGCTGCCCGAGGAAGTCCTGCTCCGTGCGGCTCATAGGCGCTCCTTGTTGCATGCGCGCAACGTCGATCACGTCAGTTCTGGCATAGCGCGCTGGTCACGAAAGTATCGGTGCGGCAATCGTCCGGCTTGCGTTGCCGGCCCGGAATCAGGACCTTGGCCGAGCATTTCTCGGCGGAATCGGCGTTCAGGCTCTTGCCTTTCTTATAGCCCTTGCTCTGGCAGAGCTGGTCGGCAGCCTGCTTGCAGTCGGGCGCGCCGTTCGCGGAGGCCGGACAGGCCACGCGCCCCGAGACCATGGTGGACGGTTTCGTCAGTCGCGACAAATCGTTCATGGTCTCGCCCGGGCTTTTGATCGGCGGCAGGATCGAGGGCAGCTTGTCGAACAGCTTGCCCATTTCGTTGATCAGCCCGGGATTTTCCTCGCGCGCCGGCGGCGCCGAAGGAGCGGGCGTCGACGGCGGCGGCGCGGCCTGCGTCCCCTGCTCCTGGAGGCCGAGCGCGGGCGCAGCTTGCGTCCACGCCGGCGTGGCGGCACCAAGCAGGAGCCAAGGCACGACGAATATCAGCGTCCCCAGCCGCAGGACCGGATTGCCGGATCGACCCATCATGACGGCAACCGTAGCCGAAGCCGGCCCGGTGGCAAAGCCGCCGCACCCTTAGATCAACTTGATAGCGACGACGAAGCCGAGCACCAGCACGATCGCGCCGATCGCGACCCACAATCCGAGATGCTTCTCGATCCTGATCCGGATCCAATCGCCGTAGCGGTTGAGCAGGATCGCGACGACGAAGAAGCGCCCGCCCCGCGCGACGATCGAGCACAAGATGAACAGGACGATGTTGTAGCCGGCAAAGCCCGAGGTGATGGTGACGAGCTTGTAGGGGATCGGCGTCAGCCCCTTGAGCAGGATGATGATCGCACCCCATTCCGCATAGGAGGCGCGGAAGGCATCGACCTTGCCGCCGAGGCCATAGACCTGGATCAGCCATTGGCCGACCGAGTCGAACAGCAGCGCGCCGATGGCGTAGCCGACGATGCCGCCGAGCACCGAGGTCGCGGTGCAGATCGCCGCATAGACCCAGGCGCGCTGCGGGCGCGCCAGCGACATCGGGATCAGCATCACATCGGGCGGGACCGGAAAAAACGAGCTTTCGGCGAAGGACACGGCTCCCATGATCCAGAGCGCGTAGGGCTTGTGGGCGGCGTCGATGCACCAGTCGTAGATACGTTTCAGCATGGCGCCGCGATGAAGCACCATGGGACGGATTTGTCCATCGCGAGTTTTGTGACGTTTTCGCCGCGCTTTAATGGCGCTTGCGTGCGGCACGGCCCTCGAGCGCGACAATTGGCCGCCTTGAGGCAATGCGCGGTGACGCAACTTTGGGCAATTTCACCGCTGATTTCGGCAGCTTCTCGGCAATGCCGAGCATGTCTTCACGCCGCGTCATCTCCCGCCAGACGTCCTCGGGACGCACCCCGGCCGACGCCCACAGCACGGTAAGATTGTAGAGCAGATCGGCGCTCTCCCGGATCACGGCCTCGCTATCGCCATTGACCGCGTCGATCACGACCTCGATGGCCTCTTCGGCCAGTTTCTTCGCCATTTTGGAAGGGCCGCGCTGAAACAGCCGGGCCGTGCGCGATGTTGCCGGATCAAGATCTCTGGCCGCGAGCACAGCCAGATATAGCCGCTCAAGCGAATCACTCATGTACTCAAACTACTCTAAAGCAATGGCGAGCGCGTTAACGCCCGGCAATAAAAGCAACGACAGGCCGGCACAGCAAGCGCGACGGCCTGTCAGGGTTACGCACGGCGTCCGGCGGCTAGTAGCAGTTGGTGTAATAGCCTTGGCCGCAGAACTCGGACGGAGCCGTCCCGCCATAGCGCTGATATTGGTAGTTGGGGCCCGGACCATAATAGGGACCGTAAGCAGGGCGGCCGTAATAGACTGGCCCGCCGTAATAGCCATAACCCGGACCGTAGTCATAGGCATAGGCATCACGGGTGGCGGCAATGGCGAGACCTGTGCCGATGGCGGCCAAAGCTGCAGCTGCGGCCGCGCCGCCTCCGCCGCCATGCCAGTGGCGGCCGCCGGCGTATGAAGCGGTCGGAGCAATCGCGGTCAGCGCCAGCGCCGTCGCGGTGGCAAGAACGGCCTTTCGGCCCGCAAACGTGGAGAATCGCTCAATCATATCTTGGGCCCTCCTTTGGGACCTGGAATGGACGCCTGCGGACAGGCTCATGCCTCTCAAACCCGCATAACCTAAGTTGGGTTCCCCAACCCCAACACAAGCTGAATGGGGTTGCGTAACGATGCCGCAATCGCCGCTCATCCGCCGTTCATGTTGGCGCGGAAAGACTGATCGCCAGCCGGCGCTGCGAGCGTCACGAACCATAACAATGCCGGACCAGCGCAACTGATGTCGGAATTCAAGACGATTGCTCTTCGTTGCCTGCTGGCTCTTTCGATTTCGCTTGCGACGCTGATTGCACGCGATGTGAGCGTGGCCGAGACCGCAGTCCCATCCGTTGCAATTCACTTCACCTTCGATCGTCCATTGGACGCGAGCATGGCGCCGTTCTTCCTGGCCGCAAAGGACGGCAGGTTCGGCGCCGAGCATCTCAGCGTGTCCTTCAACACCGCAGCCGGGTCGTCGGAAGCCCTCGCGCGCCTCGCCAAAGGCGACAGCGAGCTCGCGCTCGTCGACATCAACGAGCTGATCCGCTTTCGCGACAAGGACCATGCGGCCCCGATCAAGGCCGTGTTCGTGCTGTTCAACCGCGCGCCCTATGCGATCGTCGCGCGCAAGAGCCGCGGCATCCACCTCCTGTCCGATCTCGACCGCAAGACCGTCGGCGTCGCCGACAGCGACCTGTCGATGCGGCTGTGGCCGGCACTGGCGCAGCAGAACGGCATCAATGCATCGCGGGTCAAATTCCACAAGATCAGCGCGGCGGTGCGCGAGCCGATCCTCTCCGCGGGCCAGGTCGATGCGGTCGCCGGCTTCAGTTACCTGTCGGCCGTGAACCTGCGCGACCGCGGCGTGCCCGCAGCCGATCTCGTCGTGCTGCGCTATGCAGATTACGGCTGCGAAGCCTACGGCTTTGCCGTGGTGGTCAATCCCGCCTTCGCCGCAGCAAAGCCGGATGCCGTGAAGGGCTTCGTCCGCGCCTTGATCGCGGGCGTCAACGCAACCGTCATGGAGCCGGGGCGCGCGGCGGAGGAGGCCGCCAGTCGCATCGAGGATGGCGACCGCAACCTGGAGCTGGAGCGCCTGCGCACCGCCCTCGCCGACAACATCCTGACCGACGAGGTCAGGCGCAACGGCCTCGGCGGCGTCGACCCGGCGCGCCTCGAGCGCTCGATCGGCCAGGTCGCGCAGGACTTCAAATTCCGCAATCGACCGGCGGCGGCCGAGATCTTCGACGACCAATTCCTGCCGCCGCTGGCCGGCCGGGTGATCAACTGAGCAAAACTGAAAGCTTCCGCTGTATCTCGCGGGCATCCCTGCTTAGAATACGAAGTCCGTCTTCGCCGAGTTCCTCGCCCGCATGTCCATCCTCCGTCTCTACACCCGCGTTCTCGAGTTGCTCGGCAAGGAAGCGCGGCTGGGCTGGCTGCTCGCGATTGCCAATCTGCTGCTGGCGGGCTCGCAATTCGCCGAGCCCGTGCTGTTCGGCCGGATCATCGACGTGCTCTCGGGCAAGTCGGTGGCCGGCTCGAACTCGGCCTGGCCGTTCCTGGCCGCCTGGGTCGTGTTCGGGCTGTTCACCATCGCATGCAGCGCGCTCGTGGCCTTGCAGGCCGATCGGCTCTCGCACCGCCAGCGCCAGGCGGTGCTGACCGATTATTTCGAGCACATCCTGCAACTGCCGCTGACCTTCCACTCCGGCACCCATTCGGGCCGGCTGATGAAGGTGATGCTCAACGGCACTGACGCGCTGTGGCGGCTATGGCTCGGCTTCTTCCGCGAGCATTTTGCTGCGATCCTCTCGGTCGTGGTGCTGCTGCCGCTGTCGCTCTACCTGAACTGGCGGCTCGCGATCCTGCTGTTCGTGCTCTGCATTGTCTTCACCGCGCTGACGACCTTCGTGGTGCGCAAGACCTTCGGGATGCAGATGGAGGTCGAGGAACACTACAGCGAGCTGTCTGCGCGCGCCTCCGATGCGCTCGGCAACGTCGCGCTGGTGCAGAGCTTTGTCCGCGTCGAATCCGAGGTCAAAGGGCTGCGCTCCGTCGCCGACGAGCTGCTGGCCGCGCAGATGCCGGTGCTGTCATGGTGGGCGCTCGTCACCGTCATCACGCGCGCCTCGACCACCATCACGGTGCTCACGATCTTCACCATAGGTATCGCGCTGCACGACCGGGGGCTGACCTCCGTCGGCGAGATCGTGATGTTCGTGAGTTTCGCGACGATGCTGATCCAGAGGCTCGAACAGGTCGTGAGCTTCATCAACAGCGTGTTCATGGAGGCGCCACGACTGCGAGAATTCTTCAATGTGCTCGATGCCGTACCCGCCGTGCACGACCGCCCCGACGCGATCGATGCCGGCAGGCTCTCCGGCCTCGTCGAGTTCAACGACGTCACCTTCTCCTACGACGGCAAGCGCCCGGCGGTCGAGGACCTCTCGTTCACGGCGCTGCCCGGCCAGACCATCGCGCTGGTCGGTCCGACCGGCGCCGGCAAGTCGACCGCGATCGCGCTCTTGCACCGTGCCTTCGACCCGCAATCCGGCTTCATCCGGATCGACGGCATGGATGTACGCGGGATCACGCTGACATCGCTGCGGCGGAACATCGGCGTGGTGTTCCAGGAGGCGCTGCTGTTCAATCGCTCGATTGCGGAGAATCTGCTGGTCGGCAAGCCGGATGCGACCGAAGACGAGATGCGCAAGGCGGCCGAGCGCGCGCAGGCGCTCGACTTCATCGAGCGCAGCGGCGGCTTCGAGACCAATGCCGGCGAACGCGGCCGCATGCTCTCCGGCGGCGAGCGGCAGCGGCTGTCGATCGCCCGCGCGCTGCTGAAAGATCCGCCGATCCTGATCCTGGACGAGGCGACCAGCGCGCTCGACGCCGTTACCGAGGCCAAGGTGAATACCGCTCTCGACGAAGTGATGAAGGGCAGGACCACCTTCGTGATCGCCCACCGCCTCTCAACCATCCGCAACGCCACGCGGATCCTGGTGTTCGAGGCCGGCCGGGTGATCGAAAGCGGAACTTTCGATGAACTCGTGGCCAAAGGCGGCCATTTCGCCGAGCTCGCCAGGGCCCAGTTCATGGTTCAGGAAAACGCACGGGCCAGCGTGACGGCGGCGGAGACTGCCGCGACTGCGGTCAAATCCCCGTAGCAAGTCCCCATAGGACCGTCGAAATTCGGCCTACTTCATTGCGGAATACCGCACCGGTCCCCCTATTCTCGAGGCATCAGCCGGTATAGGTTTGCGACGCCGCAAGCGGCGGCGCTGGATTTCAAAACCGAACATCAGATCACGAGAACCGCCCGGAACCGGCGGGTCTCCAAGGACCGGAATCGGATAGTGCACGCCCTTCGCCCGCTGCTTCGCAAGTCGCTGTTCAACCTGTTCGCTGCGAGCCTCGCATGCGCCGCATTGCTCGCCCCGCGCGCGGCGAGTGCCGAAGCGCTGCTGCTGATCGAGGCCGACAGCGGCAAGGTGCTGCAGGCCGATAATGCGACCATTCCATGGTACCCCGCGTCCGTCACCAAGATCATGACCGCCTATGTGACGCTGAAGGCGGTCAAGGACGGCAGGCTCACGCTCGACACGCTGCTCACGGTGTCGCCGACGGCAGCATCGCAGTCGCCATCGAAGATGGGCTTCCGCCCGGGAACGCAGCTCACCGTCGA
Source organism: Bradyrhizobium sp. 147 (assembly GCF_023073935.1). NCBI lineage: Bacteria > Pseudomonadati > Pseudomonadota > Alphaproteobacteria > Hyphomicrobiales > Nitrobacteraceae > Bradyrhizobium > Bradyrhizobium sp. 147. The sequence continues at coordinate 22,620 of NZ_JADPKL010000008.1, forward strand.
CAACGCGCTGAAGATGATGATGGTCAAGTCGGCGAATGACATGGCCGTGGTGCTTGCCGAAGGCGTCGGCGGATCGATCGACGGCTTCTCCGCGATGATGAACGACACCGCGAAGAAGCTCGGCATGACGCAGACGAGCTACGTCAATCCGAACGGCCTGCCCGCCGACGGCCAGATCACCTCCGCGCGCGATCTCGGAATCCTGGCGCGCGCGTTCCTGCGCGACCTGCCGGAATACGAGTACTTCGTGCACATCCCGGCGATCCGCTTCGGCAAGCGCATCACCGGCAATTTCAACAAGCTGATCGGCCGCTATCCCGGCGCAGACGGTTTCAAGACCGGCTTCATCTGCGCCTCCGGCTACAATCTCGTGGCATCGGCCACGCGCAACGGTCGCCGGCTGATCGCGGTGGTGCTGGGCGCCAATTCCGGCACCGCGCGCGCGGTGAAGGCGGCGCAGTTGCTCGAGCGCGGCTTCGCTCAAGACAATCTCACCTGGCTGCGACCCTCGCTCGGCACCGTCGACAATCTCGTGCCGGTCGACGCCTCGCCGCCGAACCTGCGCGACGAGATGTGCGGGCCCAACCGCAAGCGGCCGGCCAGCGACGACGACGATGCGTTGATCGCGGCCAATGGCGGGGCGACCGGATCGGCATCGGCCACCGGCGGCGAAGCCCAGGTCACCTTCTTCACGGCCGGCCTTCAGCCGCCCCTGATCAAGGCCTCCGAGTTGATAGCCTCTGCTCCGGCGGCCACGGAGCCCGTGCTGGTCTATACCGGCCCGACTCGCACCGGCACGGCGCTGATCGCCGCCGTCGCGGCCGATGCCGACCAACAGACGGTGGCGAAGCCGCGTGGCAAGAAGTCGCGCGTCGCCAAGAAGCCTGACGCCGCCGACAAGCCGAAGGACGGGAATAAGGACGCGGGCAAGGAATCCAAGACGGCGGCGGCGAAGCCGGCTGCCAAGCCTGACGCCAAGAGCGATACCAAAAGCGACACCAAGGCCGCAGCCAAGCCGGCCGGGACCAAGCATGCCGCGGCCAAGCACGATGCGGCGGCGAAACCCGCCGAGAAACCGGCGCCAAGCGGCGATCAGGCTCCGAAGCCCGCCAAGCCCAAGGCCGCCACCAAGCCTGCCGCCACCAAGCCGGCCAACAACAGTTAACGGCCCCTCGGGGCTGGACCGCGCCCGCACTTCGCACCTGCGGCAGCGCGCTCAGTGATGATTCCGATAGCTACTCCCCGACCTTTGCAATAAGCCTCGACGGCTTGCCACCCGTTCCGGCAGGCTCGATACTGACGGCAATGAGGCAAGCCCGAGACACAACGGGCTCAGTTAGATGAGGGGAGTTTCCATGGAGCGCATCTGGCTCAAGCAATATCCGCCCGGCGTGCCCGCCGACATCGAGCCGACGCAATACGCATCGCTGGTCGACCTGCTGGAGGAGAGCTTCACCAGGTTCGCCGACTGCAAGGCGTTCATTTGCATGGACAAGTCGATCACCTATCGCGACCTCGACCAGATGTCGGTCGCGCTCGCCGCCTATTTGCAGGGCCGCGGGCTGCAGCGCGGCGCGCGGGTCGCCCTCATGATGCCGAACGTACTGCAATATCCGGTCGCGACCGCCGCCGTGCTGCGCGCCGGTTTCGCGGTGGTCAACGTCAATCCGCTCTATACTCCGCGCGAGCTCGAGCATCAGCTCAAGGATTCCGGCGCCGAGGCCATTATCGTGCTGGAGAATTTCGCCCACACGGTCGAGCAGGTGATCGCGAAGACACAGGTCAAGCACGTCATCGTCGCCAGCATGGGCGACCTGCTCGGTTTCAAGGGCGTGATCGTCAATCTCGTGGTCCGCCGCCTCAAGAAAATGGTACCGGCCTGGTCGCTGCCGGGCGCAGTGTCCTTCAACGACGCGCTCTCCGCCGGCCGCGGCATGACCTTCAGCAAGCCAAAACTCTCGCCGGGCGACGTCGCCTTCCTGCAATATACCGGCGGCACCACCGGCGTCTCCAAGGGCGCCACCCTGCTCCACCGCAACATCGTCGCCAACGTCTTGCAGAACGACGCCTGGCTCCAGCCGGCACTCGCCGCGCCGCCGCATGTCGATCAGCTCATGATCGTCTGTGCACTGCCGCTCTATCACATCTTCGCGTTGACGGCCTGCTACCTGCTCGCGGTGCGCGCCGGTGGCTGCAATCTGTTGATCCCCAATCCGCGCGACATCGCCGGTTTCGTCAAGGAGCTGGCGAAATACCAGGTCAACAGCTTCCCGGCCGTGAACACGCTCTACAACGGCCTGATGCATCATCCCGACTTCAAGAAGCTCGACTTCTCCAAGCTGAAGATCTCCAACGGCGGCGGCATGGCGGTGCAGCGCCCCGTCGCGGAGCAGTGGAAGGCGATCACCGGCTGCTTCATCGCCGAAGGCTACGGCCTGTCGGAGACCTCGCCGACGCTGACCTGCAACCCGGCGACGGCAACGGAGTTCTCGGGCACGATCGGCATCCCCGTGCCTTCGACCTGGATCTCGATCCGCGACGACGATGGCAACGAGGTCCCGCTCGGCCAGCCCGGCGAAATCTGCGCCAACGGTCCGCAGGTGATGTCGGGCTATTGGAACAAGCCGGAGGAGACTGCCAAGGTGATGACCGCTGACGGATTTTTCCGCACCGGCGACATCGGCGTGATGGACGAGAAAGGCTACACCAAGATCGTCGATCGCAAGAAGGACATGATCCTGGTCTCCGGCTTCAACGTCTATCCCAACGAGATCGAGGAAGTCATCGCGACCCATCCGGGCGTGCTCGAATGCGCCGTGATCGGCATCCCCGATTCCAAATCGGGCGAAGCTGTGAAGGCCTTCGTGGTCAAGAAAGACCCCAACCTCACGGCCGAGGACGTGATCAAGTTCTGTCACGAGCAGCTCACCGGCTACAAGGTGCCCAAGCACATCGAATTCCGCACCGACTTGCCGAAGACCAATGTCGGCAAGATCCTGCGCCGGCAGCTCCGCGACGAGAAGAAGGCGGAGGCGGCGTAAGGCCGCTTTCATTCATGCTGGAGGTCGGCGACATCACGCCATCCGACGTTCTCGCCTTCTGGCGCGAGGCCGGCCGCGAGCGCTGGTATGAGCGCAACGACGCTTTCGACGCAGAGGTCAGGCGCCGCTTTCTCGGCCTGTGGCAGAAGGCGGCCGCCGGTGAGCTCGCATCATGGGAGACGAGCGACGAGGGCGCGCTCGCGCTGGTCATCGTGCTCGACCAGTTCCCCCGCAACATGTTCCGCGGCACGCCGCAAGCCTTTGCCAGCGATGCGCTGGCGCGCGATGTTGCCCGCCGCGCCATCGAAAGGGGCACAGATCGCAAGGTCGATCCCATCCTGCTCGAATTCCTCTATCTGCCCTTCATGCATTCCGAGCACCTGAGTGACCAGCTGCATTGCGTTGCGCTGTTTCAAAACACCGACAATGCCGAGAACCTGAAATACGCTCGCGAGCACGCCGACATCATCCAGCGTTTCGGCCGCTTCCCCCACCGCAATCGCCTTCTCGGCCGTGACACGACTGAGGAAGAGCAGGCCTTCCTCGACGGCGGCGGTTTTGCAGGCTGATGACATCACGGTGAACGACCGCGGCCTCGCCGCTTCCGCCGCCGGCAATATTGTGCAGGCCCGCGCCTCGGTCTAAAAGGCGGGACCGATATTCAGGGAGACTGACGATGACCATCCAAGTTGGCGACAAGCTGCCCGAGGCGAAATTCCGTGTGATGACGGCGGAAGGTCCGCAGGTGAAGACCACCGACGATATCTTCAAGGGCAAGAAGGTGGCGCTGTTCGCGGTGCCCGGCGCCTATACCGGCACCTGCCACAAGATGCATCTGCCGAGCATCTTCCTCAACGCCTACGCCATCAAGGACAAGGGCGTCGACACCATCGCCATCGTTTCCGTCAACGACGCCTTCGTCATGAACGCCTGGAAGCGCGACACCGACCAGCGCGACGAGGCCATCTTCCTCGCCGACGGCAATGCCGATTTCACCAAGGCGATCGGCATGGAGCTGGACGCCTCGGCTAACGGCCTTGGCATCCGCTCCAAGCGCTATTCGATGCTGGTCGAGGACGGCGTGGTGAAGAAGCTGAATCTCGAGGCTATGCCCGGCAAGGTCGAGGTCTCCGGCGGCGATACGCTGCTCGGCCAGCTGTAAGGCAGCCAACCCTTTCAGCCTATCTGATGCTGTCATGCCCCGCCACGGCGGGCATGACAGCGTCAACCGCGATCAAACAGCCGTTGCGGCATTGGGCCAAACTGCGCATCATCCTCCGAAATATGCACAGGAGCATGCCTTGGCCAAATCGCAATGGAGTTTCAAGACAGCAGTCGAGCTGTCGAGCGCGTTGACCACCAAAAAGGTCTCCGCGGTCGAGCTCACCCGGGACGCGATCGACCGCATCGAACGTCACGACGGCAAGATCAACGCGATCTGCGTGCGCGATTTTGATCGCGCGCTTGTTGCGGCGCGCGAGGCGGACGCCGCATTGGCGCGCGGCGAACGAAAACCCCTGCTGGGCCTGCCCGTCACGGTGAAAGAATCCTTCAACGTCGCCGGCCTGCCCACGACATGGGGCTGGACGCCGCAGAAGGATTTCAAGCCGGCGGAAGATGCACTGTCGATCACCCGGGTGAAAAACGCCGGCGGCATCATCCTCGGCAAGACCAACGTTCCCGTCGGCTTGGGGGATTGGCAGAGCTACAACGACATCTATGGCGTCACCAACAATCCCTTCGATCTCGGCCGCACGCCCGGCGGCTCATCGGGCGGCTCGTCTGCGGCGCTGGCGGCCGGCTATGGACCGCTCTCGCTCGGCTCCGACATCGGCGGCTCGCTGCGGGTGCCCGCCTTCCATTGCGGGGTCTATGCGCACAAGCCGACCTACAATCTCTGCCCGACGCGCGGCCATACGCCGCCGCCATTTCCCGCCATCCCGATGGAGCGCGACATGGCGGTGATCGGTCCGATGGCGCGGAGTGCGGCCGATCTGCCTCTGCTCCTGGAAGTGATGGCAGGGCCGGATCCGCTGGACCTCGGCATCGGATACAGGCTTGCGTTGCCGGAGGCGCGACATCACACGCTGAAGGATTTCCGTGTGCTCGTGATTGACACTCACCCGTTGCTGCCGGCGAATGCCGACATTCGCGGCGCGATCGACAAGCTGGCGGGCCAATTGGCGAGCATGGGCGCCAGCGTCGCACGCGAGAGTCCGCTGTTTCCCGATTTTACGGAAGCCTCGCGCCTCTACATGCGCATGCTGATGAGCTTTCTCGGCGCGTTCTTTTCGCCGGACATTCTCGCCGGCGCACGTGCCGGAGCGGCGCAGCTCTCGCCAGAGGACAAGAGCCTTGCCGCCGAGCGGCTGCGCGGCATGACCTGCACGCATCAAGCCTGGGTGTTCGACGAGGGCGCCCGCGCCGGGCTGCGCGCGCAATGGCGGCAATTGTTCAGGACATTCGATGCGGTGATCTGTCCGATCATGCCGACACCGGCCTACCCGCATGATCATTCGCCGCAGCAGGAGACGCGCCGGATCAATATCGACGGCAAGGACTTTGCCTATCCGGACCAGCTTGCCTGGCCCGGCATCGCCACACTGACCGGCTTGCCCGCAACGGCCATTCCGCTCGGCCTGTCGAAGGACGGCCTGCCGGTGGGCGTGCAGATCATCGGGCCCTTCCTCGAGGATCGCACGCCGCTGAAGCTCGCCGAGCTGATCGAGCGCGAGTTCGGCGGGTTCGTGCCGCCGCCATTGTTCAATGACTAGTCGCTCTTGTCATTGCGAGGAGCTCTTGCGACGAAGATTCCATGGGGGTGGATAGCGACCAAGTCTGAGGCCAGACTGAGGTTGCATCCATTCAACCTGGAGACGACGATGTTGCTCGATCATCCTATCG